>JAUXXY010000110.1 GCA_030684735.1 Bacteroidales bacterium
CCGAAGCAATCTATAAAACTATACCAAATTAACAATGCCATCTCACTAAGTCTATTTTTCCAAAAATTCATTAATTACTTTTACCATCAACTCCTGGAGTGTCAGAGGATTATTGACCGCACTGGCAAATGCAACATCCGTGATATCTTCGAAGCTGTCAGTGGTAGCGATTATCAGGCTGCTGAAATAAATTTCATATTTTTCGGCCAATGCTTCGTTTTCCTTTTTTGAGATATCCACTTCCCGAAATCTAACATCATCAATATCGGAAAAGAATTTTGTAAAAGTTTCTTCGGCAACTTTTTGCACAGCAAGGCAGGTTGTACATCGTTGCTTGCCATGGAAATAATACACCATCACTTTTGCATTGTCAATGGTCTGCCCTTCAGTTTTGGTGTCGGTATTCCTTTGGTTTAATTGCCCGCAAGCTGCAGCAAAAAGTATGGCAACGATAAAAATTGTTAGTGTTCTCATAATCAGAATTATTAATTGATTGATAATTTGTAAATATGTATTTAGGAAAGGTATAGGGTATAGGGTATAGGTATTGGGCGTGTGGAATTTCAACAGATACGATAATTTGTTATTCTCCCAGAAACTCTTTGAAAGTTCTTTTTGCAAGCTCCCAGTTTTGGCGGTTCAGGCAATACTTGATGAAAGGCGGTTCAATCTCGCCTTGAATAAGGCCTGCATATTTCAATTCTTTCAGGTGCTGCGAAAGGGTGGAACGCCCGATAGGTAGCTCCTCTACCAGGTCGCCGCTATAGCAGCAGGAATGCATGCCCGAAAGTTTTTTTAGAATGTACACCCGCACCGGATGGCTCATGGCCTTGGCAAATTGGGCCATCTGCAGTACATCGGGCTCAAATTGAACTTTCTTAGCCATTGATTGCCTTCTCTATTTGTTTTTTTATTTCTTCTTTCGAGGGAACATAACCCTTTATGACTACCTTTTCGTTAATCACCAACGCTGGCGTTGAGATAACATGATAACTCATGATATCCATTATGTCGTCAACCTTGCTGACTTCAGCATCAAAATTGTTTTCAGCAACAACTTCGTTGGTCAGCTTTTCAAGGTTTTTACACTTCGTGCAACCCGATCCGAGCACTTTAATACTGGCTTTCATTACTTTATATTGATTTAACATTACATTTTAATATTTCGCAAAATAACGAAATGTTTAATAAATATTCACGATTTTCGAAAAATATTTTGCATCAACCCCGTCAGGGTTTGAAACCCTGACGGGGTTGATGCAAAAAAGCCGACTGGAAATTGCTTCCCAGCCGGCTCAAAATGCAGTGTTGTTGAAATGCTTTTAGAAGCTGAAATCAACTCCAAAAGCAATAACCATTGCTTTACGATCGTATGTTTCTGCAAAGTGAATAGCGGTTCCTGCAACTGTTATAGAGTTAATCTTAACATCGGTAAGATACCAGGTGTTCATGGCTCCCAGATTGAGGCCGATATTTGGAGTAACCATATACTTGATACCGCCACCTACGCTATTGGTAGAAAGGCTGTGGCTAATGTCGTTCTGGTAAAGCGTGGTAACACCGGTTTGGGTTCTGAGGTATCCGGCGCTAACCAATAATTTATCGAATATTTGATATTCCAATCCAACAGCGCCTTCCCAAAGGTTACCATCCATCACTTCGGAATTCTTGACAAACACGCCGCCCTTTTTCTTTCCATATTCAGCATTTTTATCCAAGTAATAGTGGATCCCGGCATGAAATTTAATCTTGCTGATTGGAGCAAAGGTAGTACCAACAGCCAACATCGAAGGCATATCGTTGGGCGTTTCGTCACCATCGGGAAACATTTTTACGTCGTCTTTCGTGGTTTCATTTTTCACTTTCATGCTTGCCCTGTGCTCGTATTTAACAGCCACGCTGAAATTATCAGAAAACTGGAAATTTACACCAATGATAGGAACAAAGCCTGTTCCTTTTTGCACGGCATCAAGCTCCATATCTTTAGTTGCTTGAGAATTGGCGGCCATCACCGTTGAGTTGGTTGCATAGGTAGCCGATGCTCCAAAAAAGAATGCCTGCGACTGGGCAATGGTCATTGTAGTGTGATTTCCACCGAGTGCAGTAATGGTGGCCTGTAATTGGGCAACCTGCGCGGCAGTTAAGCCTGCGGCGGTTCCGTTAGACAATAGAACTGCCCCGCCACCACCGGTGATGATGGGTTGTAGGCCTTGGCCAGTGCCGTTAAGAACACCAGAAACGTTTAATAGGTAAGCTGAAAAGTCGCTGAAGAAAGTGGTGGCTTTCACCATATTAGCCCCATTATATTCCGCTTTCACTGCTGGAATATTCGGGTTGATCTTGATGTCTTTCATATAACCCTTGTAAGAGTTTGACACGCTTACATAGCGCAGGCCTGCAGCGATTGATACAATATCGTTGGCCTGGTAAGCTGCTGATCCCTGAACGCCCCAAATGATTGATTTTCCTTCAAAATCAACATCCAAGGAGTATTTTGTGGTCGGTACCCCACCTGCAGTAAGCGAAGCAGGAATAATGGCTACCTGGTTTTCGAGAGATGGCAGACCATTTTCATACGCAGCACTTCCACCCCCACCGATGGGATTCAGGGCAAGTGCAAATGCAAATTTGTTTTTCTTGTAAACAGCATACACCGATGGGAAAATTGGAGCAGTGACGCCCCCTTCGAACTCCTTCAGATTTGACATCCTAAATGAGCTGCCAATTGTACGGGTTTGGGTGATGTATTGGTTGTTCAACGACAGGTGAAATCCGTCCTTTAACAACGACATTCCTGCTGGGTTATAATACGCAGCATCAATGCCTAGGGTGGCGTCGCGGGCAGGCATGCGGATAAACGACGCGCTCTGGTTGGTGTTGGTGACAATGCCACCGGCCATGACAATTACGGTCATCGCCAAAAGACTAAAGGTGAAAATTGCTTTTTTCATAACTTCTGTTTTGGTTATATGGCAGCAAATTTAGACAAGTTTATTTAATAACAAAACAACTCATAATAATATATCCAATATATTAATGATGGCAGGGTGGTTTGATTCCGAATAACCATCCAACATTGCAGCGATCTGAGAAAGGCTTCCATATACAATCCGCCCGGTAGATCGAAGTCTGCCTTCGTCCTGGTGGCCATTCGGAATCAAAACACATTGCCAACCCAACTCTGCTGCAACTTCATGGTCGTGTACAGTGTCGCCAATCAGCAAAATGTGGTGGGCTGGCAACCCGATTTTCCCAGACAACCGTTTGGCTACCAAATCTTTGCCATTGGCATAATGGTCGGTAGTGCCGGCAACTAAATCAAAATATGAAAAGATGCCTTTGTCAGTGAGCGAGGTTTCGAGCATTTGCTGCTCCATGGCCGAGAGTATGAACTGCCTATACCCTTGCTTCTTGAGTATTTTCAAAGTGGGCTCAACCTCATCGAATAAAAGGCTGAAGGGTAACCGTTCGCGATAGAGATCAATAAATTCAATGGCCATCCCATCAAAAGGTTCAATACTAAAATCGAAACCAGCCCTCTCATAATAATCCTTCACCGGAAAACCAAAAACCGAGCGGTAGCTGTCATAATCCAATTCATGCAACTGCCGCTGTCTCAGCATCATGTTTATAGATTCCACGCAGGTGTGCACATCGTCGAGCAAAGTGCCGTTCCAGTCCCATACCACGGCTTTTATGAGTGAGGGATTCAAATTCATGGTGGCAAAAATAGTTACTTTCGGCCTGAATTCGAATATTTAACTACAGGGTTATGAAATTTGCCAGGTCTGCGTATCTTTGCACACTGCACCAATAAATAGAAACAAGCTATGATACAACGAATTCAATCCGTTTACCTGGCGGTAGCAGTTATTGCCATTACCGTCATGTTTTTTTTTCCTGTTTCAAGTTTCTATGGCAATGAGTTTTTTTTTAGTTTCGGGTTGATGGGTGTTTCGGATCAAACCCTGGTTGAAATCAAGGTTTGGCCGTTGCAAATAATGGCGGGAATGCTGATTGGCCTGACGCTGGTAAGCATCTTTTTATTCAAAAATCGTCTGCTTCAAACCCGCATCATCAGGATTGCCTTGCTGCTCGATCTGGCATTCATCATCATGATTTATTTTGGCTATGTGGATGTGATCGTGAAAAAAGCAAAAATGAGCGCGCAATACGAGGCAGGCAGTTACTTCCCGCTTATTGCCATCGTGTTTCTGTTGTTGGCCATGCGTGCTGTTCTCAGCGATGAAAAGAAGGTAAGGTCTGCTGACCGCTTGCGATAGCTCAGATCATAAAGCCGTTTTTTTCTAACTACTCAGCAGTAGCAGTTGCAGCAGCAGCTTTAAAACAATTTGTAAGCTTTTAAATTCTTTTTCCATTTAATTTTGTTTCCTAAATTCAAGTAATTAATGCAACTTTTTCTGCAACTGCCGCTGCCGCTCAGTTGTTGCCTTTAAATAGTGTCTGTAACATCGGGATAATATACAAGTCTCAAATTTCAAGACCCAAATCATTAGTGTCCGGCTAAAATAAAATGAACGTCCAGAATGCCAAGAAAGACAACGATAATATGAATTTTGATAAATATTTGGGTTGCTTTTTAAAAAAATTCATAGCCACTAAGGCTCTAAGGCACAAAGTAACACTAAATATCATATTACCTGTTTTTTATATTTTGGTGAACCTTAGTGTCCCCGCCTGCAAGCGCAATGGCACTGGTGCTGGCGGGCAGGTTCGTGACTTCGTGGCAAAGTTTTCATTAGTCGGTTACTATTGGACCCAAATCTCAAGTCCCAAATAAAAAAGAAAAAGCATTTATAGTACTATAAATGAACATGTTAACAATGGAAAATGTTATTTTTTTCTTTGGAGCTTTGGACTTGGAATTTTGGGCTTGAGACTTTCATTTCTAAAATCCTTGACTTTATGGACAGAACTAATTATTGCTGAGTAGTTACATTCTTTTTGGTTTGTCATAAACCTCCAGGTCCTTTACCTTTCCATTTTCAATTGTACATCTGATCATGGTGATGTGCGTGTGAAAACCAGAAGCGCCTGCTGCCCCGGGATTGATGTGCAACAAGTTATACCGCTGGTCAAACATAACTTTGAGGATATGCGAATGACCGCAAACACATATTCCTGGTTTTTCGCGAACGATCGTTCCCTTTGCCTTGGAGTTGTATTTTCCGGGATAGCCCCCGATGTGGGTCATAAAAACCTTCACCCCTTCGCAATCAAACACCAGTTGTTCAGAAAAAAGTTGCCTGATTCTGACAGCGTCAATATTTCCATAAACCGCTCTGAGTGGTTTAAATTCAGCCAATTTTGAAGCTACCTCTTCTGATCCGATGTCGCCGGCATGCCATATTTCGTCCACATCCACGAAAAAGCCTAAGTAAGCCTCTGGCAATGTGCCATGTGTATCGGAAAGGATGCCAACTCTTTTCAAGGATACGGGATATATTGTCTCACAACCATTTTCTTTTTCTAACAAACCACAATAAAATACCGGCAACCAGTAGCATCGCACCGAGCACTACCGGATAGCCCCATTTCCACCCAAGCTCAGGCATAAAATGGAAATTCATTCCGTAGATACCTGCGATGAATGTTAAAGGCATAAAAATGGTAGCAAAAATGGTTAGCGTCTTCATTACATTGTTCATCTTGTTCGAGGCAACCGCGATCTGTAGTTCCATCAAACTTGTAATAACATCGCGCAGGTTATCGAGGCCCTGTGCCAGGTAGTTAAGATGATCCAACACATCATCCAGAAAACTGTAGGTGCTTTTTTCGATGAGCTGAAAGTCTTTTTGTTTCACTTTGCGCATCTCATCTCGGAGTGAGATAATATTGCGGCGCAGAAAAATCAGTTTCTTTTTGATCGCAAGTATTTCTTCCGATATACCATCAGATTTATTGGCCAGCAACGACTCCTCAAGCACTTCGAGTCTTTCTTCAACCCGATCAATAATGATGTAGTAGTGATCAACAATAGTATCAATGAGCCGGTAGAAAAGGTAATCGGCCTTTCGTTTCCTGAGCAAACCCTTCGATGTGGTAATATTCTCCCTGATCGAATCGAACAAATCCCCGTCTTTCTCCTGGAATGTCACCAGGTAATGCTCGCCCAGTATCATGCTAACGTGCTCATAATAAATTACTTGATTATCATTATCATAAGTCAGCATTTTAAGTGTCAGGAAAAGATAGCGCCCATAATCCTCTAACTTGGGCATGTGATCGGTGTGTAGGATATCTTCGAGCACAAGGGGATGTATCTCGAATTGACTTCCGATTTTCTCAATTACTCCGGAATCGTGCAACCCATTTATATTAATCCAGTTGACTTTGGCGGGGTTAACTTGTTGAACAAGTTCATCTAATGAGGTGAGGTTAACATCAATAGCCTCCTGCTCATCGTATTGAATAAGCTGGATGGAAACGTGTTCCTGCATCCGTTCATGCGTGTAAACCAGCGATCCGGGCATTAACCCTGGCTGCTTCTTATTCTTACGCCGTTGATTTTTATTGTGTTGCATGGTGCTGATTTGCTGCAAAAATAAGCATTCGCTGCGACTACTTGATAAAAAACACCCTGGTTATCGGTATTTTGCATATTGCAATACCAGGGTCTCCAGCCATATCCGAACGAATTGAGGGGGCGCACAGAACGCGCCCCCTCCCCTATCAATAAGAGATCGAAACAATTATGAACCCCTCAATCCTACTTCATAACAACAACCTTCACCTCGCTCATGTAGTGCTGTCCAACAGCATTATCAACAGTGGCTTTCATTTGAAGAATATAAAAGCCAGGACGAAGCGCGAAGTTGCTGTTCCACGGGATTTCGTACTCGCCTTTCTCATACACTACTTCAGTAAGGCGATTTATTTCACGACCGGTCATATCGAGCAGCCTGATATCCACCTTCGATTTCAATGGCAGACTGAACAGTGTCGTAAATGTCCCCAACGAAGGGTTGGGATAGGCTTTGAGGGCAAATTCGCTATCCACACTCCCATGGATATTCACCTTTACCTTCTCGGTGTTGGGGTAGTTGGTGTTGACAGCAAATACTTCGCCCCATCCGAGCTTGGTCGCCCCATTGAAGGCGAACAAATCAATCATACCTGCCGGGATGGGTTGATTCTGCATGTGGTAAATAATACCATGCAGTGTGTTTCCGACCACAGATGATGCCACCTGGTAGCCTTCGAGTTTCGGACGAAGGTCAATATACTGCAGATGCGATCCGGTGAGTTCAAACTGCAGGCCCGCAAGGGTACCATCGCTCCTGAACCTGATCATATCACGATAGAGATAGATATCAGCAGGCTTTGACGAAATGCCAGCCTTTTTGCCACCACCCATGATGATATTGATGGTGCCAATGATGTCTAACACATTAATCACACCGTCGTTGTTGACATCGGCGCCGTTGAAGCAGAAAGGCTGAGGATTTTGACCCATGATATAATTGATCATGGTAATCACATCCAACACATTCACTGTTCCGTCGCAGTTGGCGTTGCCAGGAACAACAACTACTGTATCGTTATCCGTAATGGTACCAACGCCCTGAGATTTAAAAATGCTTAGGTTGCCTCCGCCCCATGCAAGATTGCTCAGGTTCACCATGAAGGTTTCGGTAGGCTCAACCAACAGATCATCAACGGTTGTCACGGTGACAGTTTTAACCTCACCACCTGTTCCG
>JAUXXY010000096.1 GCA_030684735.1 Bacteroidales bacterium
CGGTGTTTTGCCGGTTCCGCCAACACTCAGATTGCCTACGCTGATGATAGGCATGTCGAAAAGGTTCTGTCGTAGTATGTTCTTATCATACAAGTAGTTGCGCAATATTGTTGCGAGCCCGTAAATAAGGCTGAAAGGATAAAGTAAAAGGCGAAGAAAAGTCACTGTTAGATTATTTTCCGATTTATCTTAATCCCCACAAAATGAGGTGCAATATACACAAATATTACAAAACACAACTGATCAAATTATGCACACTTGAAAGCACCCTTTTGCAATAAGTAATTTAACAACTGGTTTACTTATCTTTGCATGATCAGGCTTAACACCCCTTATTTTACTTACCCTCATTGCCCCAATTAAAAATTTAAAATTGTGTATGAAAGCTCACGAAGTTGTTGATTATCTTGAAAGTCAATACCCTACAACCTACCAGGAAAATTATGATAATACTGGACTGTTGATCGGAAACCTCGAGGCCCGGATCAATGCTCTCTTGGTTTGCCTTGATGTAACCGAAGAGATCATAGAAGAAGCGTTGGCCAAAAACTGCCAGATGATTATCTCACATCATCCCTTGATTTTCAACGGGCTAAGAAAACTCACCGGGCGTAGCATGGTCGAGCGGATAGTTGAGAAGGCCATCAGGTATCAATTATGTATCTATGCCATGCACACCAATCTCGATAATCTTTTTCCGGGTGTGAACGGCATCATTTGCGAAAAGTTTGGAATTGTTGAGTTGAGGGTACTTAAACCAAAAGAAAACTTATTACGAAAAATTGTAACCTTTTGTCCACACGACCAGGCGGATGCTGTAAGGAAGGCTATGTTTGATGCCGGCGCTGGTAAAATTGGCAACTACGACAGTTGCAGTTTCAACACGCAGGGACAAGGCACTTTCAGGCCACTTGAAGATGCCAGTCCCTTTGTCGGAGCCATCAACCAATTGCATGTTGAACAAGAAGTAAAAATAGAAGCCATCTATCCTCTACATCTCGAACAAAACATTATCGGGGCGATGACCGATGCTCATCCCTATGAAGAGGTGGCTTATGATATTTTGATATTAGGTAATGAGGACAAACATGCCGGCAGCGGGATGCTCGGGCGATTGCTTCAACCTACGAGTGCTTCGGGATTCCTCAGCGATGTGAAAGAGAAATTGGGTTTGCAATGCCTGAAATATGCGGGCAACGGGTCGAAAATCATCCGGAAAGTAGCGCTTTGCGGAGGATCGGGCAGTTTTCTTATTCAAGAGGCTTTGAAGGCAGGCGCTGACATTTTCCTTACCGGAGACCTTAGATATCATGATTATTTCATCCCGGATGGAAAAATGGTGTTGGCCGATTTTGGGCATTATGAATCAGAACAGTTCACTAAAGATTTGATAGTGCAGCTACTTATAAGAAAATTTCCTACTTTTGCAATCCTTAAAACAGCGTTGAATACCAACCCGGTTAATTTTATTTAGTTTACTCATTATTAGACTTTTAAGCAAACCCTAAGACCATTGTAATGACCACGGTAGATAAACTCAAAAAATCCAAAGCTTCGGCACCTGTGATCAGTAAAGCCCAAAGCCAGGAGGATTCCGAAGAATCTATTTTTTCGATTGAAAAAAAATTAGTAGCTCTTTACACGCTTCAGCAAGTTGATACCCAGATTGACAAAATCAGGATCGTTCGCGGCGAACTCCCTCTCGAAGTTGAAGATCTTGAAGATGAGGTAATTGGCCTTGAAACCAGGATTTCTAATTTCCAGGCTGAAATTGATGAGGTCAAAAATAATGTCGAGACCAAAGAATTTGCAATTAATGATAGCAAGGTGCTGATGAAAAAGTACCAGGATCAGCAGATGAATGTGCGCAACAACCGCGAATATGATTCGTTGACCAAGGAGATTACTTACCAGGATCTGGAAATCCAGATAGCTGAGAAAAAAATCCGCGAGTATAAAATCCTGTTGGCTGCCAAGCAGGAGGAAATTGAACAAACCCAAAGGGAGCTTGACGATCGCCGAGCCGATCTGGAAATTAAGAAGGCTGAATTGGCGGATATTGTAACCGAAACTGAGAAAGAAGAAAAATTGCTTATTCAGCGTTCCGATGAAAATCAAAAATTCATCGAAAATCGCTTGCTCACGGCCTACAAACGTATTCGCAAAAATGCCCGTAACGGCCTTGCCGTGGTAATGATTGAGCGCGACGCTTGTGGAGGTTGCTTCAGTAAGATACCTCCGCAACGCCAGTTAGATATTAAAATGCACAAGAAGATTATCGTTTGCGAATATTGTGGCCGAATCATGGTTGATCCTGCTGTTGTTGAAGCTTCGCACCAATCGTAATCTCACAATTTTCCGATCGTATATAGCGTCTGTCCGTAAAGTCTTCCGCACAGCCTGTCCCGTCAATACGGGGTGCGGGACGGAACAGGCACGGATTTAGCTGATTTGCACTGATATAACCCCGATGCCTTTCTGCCTCGCAAATGCCGATGTAAACGGGGAGGGAACAGTGAATGTGCT
>JAUXXY010000098.1 GCA_030684735.1 Bacteroidales bacterium
GATGACTCAGAATTTTCAAGGAGCCCAAACCAGCGTAGTGCTCAACATTTCATCTCTGCAAAAAGGGATTTACCTGCTTAAAATAAACGAAACAGAGGGCCATACTCTTATAAAGGAATAGACTTCAGGAAATAATTTGGAATAAAAATGAAAACAGTTGATGACGATAAAACAAAAAACCTCTTTGGTGCTGCGTTCAGCAACTTCGGGGAAACCCCGCCCAACGAGGTGTGGGAAGGGGTTGTATCGGGTTTGCAACGTCGCAAACGAATGATCTTGTGGAGGAGAGTCGCAGCGGCAGCTTCAATCCTGCTACTGCTGGCTCTTCCGGCATGGTTTCTGCTGAACCGGCAAGAGCAGAACGTTGAACTGGCACAGGAAAGCACCACTATTGATGCTGCCACTGCAGTTATCAGCCCTGGTAATGATGCATTTCCTTTGGCCGCCGAAGCTGCCTTATCGCCCGCCGCGCATGAAATTGCGACAAACCAGGTTACAACACCAGCGGGTGTGATCAAGCACTATCAATTGCTAGGAAACAAGAAGCTTGAAGCTGAGAAATTGCCTGGTTGGAATATTAACACAGATATATTTGCTGCCGAACAAGCACTCCCAGTCCCGGTACAAGATATTACAAACATTGGTCTTCCTGAAACTCAGGATACAACCGCGCTGACAGAATCAGCAACAGCACCACCGCAGCCACTAAAAATAACCAAAGAACTCCCCGCAACCGATAGTCGCATCCCCGATTTGGTGCAAGAAGATTTTGTGGTGAAACCCACTGACGAGAAGCCATGGCAACTCGCTATGGGATACGGTACCATTCAAGGTCTTTCGATGTCAAGATCAGAGCCCCTGTTTTCGCCCAACAAAGCAACCTTTGACCTTAATTCATACACCACTAACCTATCGAACGAAACAGGGGATTTTTCAGACATCGAAAACACTACCCACAACCAGCCCTTGACCATCGGAATCGCTGTTTCGCGCCAGCTTGGCAAGCGTTGGCATGTTGAAGGTGGTTTACTGTTCACCCGCCTTGGATCATCCAGCAAAACCTACCTCGACGATGAAAGATACAGTGAATACAAAAACCAACTATTGTATGTTGGCTTTCCAGCTTCGGTTAGATACAACATGTTGAATGGCAAACGATTTTTTGTATATTTTGCCCAGGGGGTTGTATTTGAAAAAGGCCTCACAGCCAATTATCAAAACAACCGTTTCAATAACGACAGGCTTGATGGTTCAGTTTCCGGAAGTTTTGATGTGCAGGGATTCCAATTCTCTACACTCACGTCATTGGGTGCGGGGTTGAATCTATCGAAAACTTTAAGTATATACCTTCAACCTGGTGCTCAGGTATTTTTTCTCAACAAGACCCAACCTTTCAACATCCGCAGCTCTCAGCCGGCATGGCCGGCATTGCAAACAGGGCTGAGGGTACAGTTGTAATAGTGTCTGTATTGCAGACAGACACTAACTATACTTCAATACCCGGATTGGGTGTATCCGTGCCGGGTTTTGGCAGCAAGCTTTTTAAGGTTGGCCAAAATAAAGGAAATACAGCGCTCAGGGATGCGTACAGGCGAGATTCGGAGCGCGTTTCTTCGCTGATAAGTTTTTTGTTAACATCAAATGTGTTGATAACAAACAGGATAGCGCCCAGGAAAATGGCAGCTTTTGCAAGTCCGAATGTGGCCCCTGCTAATCGGTTCAGTAGTCCCAGCATGGCCAAATCTGCTACCTTGTGAAAGATGTGCCCGATGATCTGGATCACAATCACCACCAGGAAAAAAGTGACGGCAAAAGAAATTTGCGGCATATAGCGGCTGTGCCATTGCATTTGTTCAGTGAGCCAATTGCCAACGAGGTCAGAAAAATAGACAGAAAAATAGATGCCTGCCACTAAGCCTGCCAGGGAGGCGATGCTCATGATCAATCCCTTGGAAAAACCACGATAAATCCACCAGGCAGCGGGAATAATTAATATGATGTCGAGATGATTCATAAAAACAGGAATTATTGCTTCAATCGCCGGGTAAGCTCAGTTGCAAAAACAAACTCTTTGAGTTCCGGATTATCGCTTTCGAGTATCTCCTCCTTATTGCCTTCCCACCAAAGCTTTGCCTTATAGATGAAGGCCACTTTATCGCCGATTTCGAGCACAGAGTTCATATCGTGGGTATTCACAACGGTGGTCATCTGGTATTCTTGGGTGATTTCGCTGATGAGGCGGTCAATCACGTTGGCGGTTTGTGGATCAAGGCCTGAGTTTGGTTCGTCGCAAAACAAATATTTCGGATTCATAGAGATCGCTCTTGCGATGGCAACGCGTTTTTTCATGCCGCCACTCAGGACTGCAGGGTACATGTGATTTACATTTTCAAGGTTCACACGTTGCAGGCAGAAGTTGGCCCTGTCTCTTCGATCGGACAGACTCAACCGGGTAAACATAGATAGCGGAAAAATTACATTTTGTTCAACGGTCATCGAGTCGAACAAGGCGCCGCCCTGGAAAAGCATACCTATTTCGCGCCTCAACTCCTTAAGCTCGGACGACGGCATTGCAGAAAAAATCCTTTCATCATACAAAATTTTGCCTTGTTCAATTTTGAACAGGCCTACCAGGCACTTCATCAGAACGGTTTTGCCCGAACCACTCGCGCCAATGATAAGGTTTGTCTTGCCTCTTTCGAAAGTGACAGAGACGTCATCAAGAACCATTGAACCTCCAAAGCTCTTACAAATATTCCTGGCTTCGATCATGTAAGCAAAAGTTGGGTGAGTATAAGGTTAAAAAAGATAATCATGATGCTGCTATATACCACACCACGGGTGCTGGCAGTTCCGACTTCGAGTGCTCCGCCACGGGTCATAAATCCGTGATAGCCCGAAATGGAAGCAATGAGAAAAGCAAAAACTACTGTTTTGATCAAGGCATAAAAGATATTAAACGGAATAAAAAATGACTGTATACCATATATATATGTATTTGAAGAAACCAACCCGGTGGCAACTCCTGCTGCCCACCCCCCTCCAATGGCCAGAAACATGCTGAAAACAATAAGTACGGGGTTGATTAACACCATGGCTGCGATTTTCGGAAAAATCAGAAATGTAGCCGGGTTGATACCCATAATCTCCAGCGCATCAATTTGCTCGGTCACGCGCATGGTGCCAATTTCAGAAGCAATGCGCGAACCCACCTTGCCTGCCAGGATAAGGCTGATGATTGTGGGCGAAAATTCGAGCACCACCGATTCGCGAACCGATAGGCCGATGGTATATGCTGGTATCAGGGGATGTGTGATGTTGAATGCCATTTGAATACAAAGCACTGCACCCATGAAAACGCTGATGATTGCGACAATGCCCAACGATTCGAGGCCGAGTTTGTCCATCTCGAAAGTGATCTGACGCAGGTAAATTTTTTGATTTTCAGGTTTTTTAAAAATCTCCTTAACCAGTAAGAGGTATTGCCCAAGTTCGCGAAGCCAGTACATAGTTCGAATGTTTGCGCTAAGGTACAAATATTATCAGATTTGAAGGAGTTTTTTTATTCCACGCAAGTTAATCACGTCACAAGACCTTGGTAAACTAACGATTTATGATTATTTTTGTTTCAAAAAAAGAGTCGTAATAATACGTCACACAGTTTTTCGTTAGTCATTCAACCGGCCATTGAAAGTTACCAGTTTCACGTTTTGCAAATTATTTGTAATGGTTCGGGACATAAGAAGTCAGAATCCAGAAGACAGAATAAAAACTCAAACACAATGGAAACAAGAAAACCTGCAAAGGCATTTGAAGACCTTATTGTGTGGCAAAAAGCCCATCAATTTGTTCTGAATGTTTATAAATGCACCTCTGCTTTCCCAAGAGAAGAAGTATATGGTTTAACAAGCCAATTCCGGAGAGCAGCTATATCCATCGCTGCAAATGTTGCAGAAGGGTTTAAAAAGAGGGGTAAAAAAGACAAAGCACGGTTTCTGAATATAGCACAAGGTTCCGCAGAAGAATGCCGCTACTACCTGATTTTATCTTGCGATTTGAACTATTGTTCCGACACAGAGCTCTCTGTCATACTTAGCGAAGTTTCCAAATTACTTGAATCTTATTCTTCAGCCATTCTAAATTCTGACTTCTGACTTCTGGATTCTATATTCTGGATTCTATATTCTGACTTCTAAATTCTTATCTCTCTAATGATAATTACCCCGAACATTAACAATTATTTTAACTCCCCGCTCATAATATATGTTAAAGTATAAAACTTCATTGCTCATTATTTTATCATTGCTAATGATACTTATGGTTTCCTGCCAGGGATCGCGCTACAAACGAAGCAGCCATTATAAAAAGAAAAAGTATCGTGGATGCAGTTGCTATAATCAGTCGTTAAAAAACACAGACAATCAAACATTTGTTATCTATCGCGATGCACGGCATTCAAATCCTGGATAAACACCTCCCCGCACAATGTTCCGGTGCTTTTTTGCAATGGCTTGTTGATCATAGTGCTGTGCTGACCATTACCCGGCCCCGGCAATGCAAGCTTGGCGATTTCCGGCCAGCAAATCCGCATAAACCCCATCGTATCTCGGTGAACAGTGATTTGAACCCCTATGCCTTTGCCGTCACCCTCGTGCACGAAATGGCCCACTTGGTTGTGTGGCAACAACATAAGCGAAAAGCAGCCCCTCATGGCATTGAATGGAAGGAAGCCTTCCGGCATCTTAGCCAACAATTGCTTTTCGACCGCTTGCCTGCTGATATAAATAAAGCTTTAACGGATTTCTTTAACACCAGCCACAGGAGCAGGGCGACCACCGAAAATCTTACCCGGATGCTGCGCACACATGATCATGCTTCTGGCTTTATCGAGGTTGAAAAGCTGCCAGATGGAAGTATTTTTTCTTTCCACCACGGACACACTTTCAGAAAGATAGCAAAATCGCGCAAACGCTTTCGCTGTCAATGCATATCCAGCAAGCGCTATTACTTGTTCAGTCCGCTGGCCCTTGTCGTACCGATGCAAGAAACATAGATAACGAGAGGGCTGACTATGACCCATTTTTTTCTTTGCCGAGTTAAGGGTTTCACTACTTTTGCTAACCCTAAATCTATGAATCACATACTTAATGCTCCGATATGAACCCAAATAACTACTGCATCATCATGGCAGGCGGCATAGGTGCCCGCTTTTGGCCGATGAGCAAAACCTTGCGTCCCAAACAGTTTATTGATATCCTCGGCACTGGCGAAACACTCATACAGCGAACATTCAACCGTTTTGAAAATATTTGCCCGGTTGAAAATATCTATGTTGTTACCAACGAAAAATACCGCGAACTGGTAAGAAAGCAGCTCCCTAAACTTTCTGATGATCAGATTCTTTGCGAGCCCATGGCGCGCAACACGGCGCCATGCATTGCATATGCCTGCCACAAAATTTCGGAGAAAAACCCGAATGCCAACATCGTAGTAGCTCCGTCGGATCACATCATCCTGAAAGAAGATAGTTTTACCGAAGTGATACTTGCAGGCCTCAATGCAACCGAAAATCACGATATATTGCTTACCCTTGGCATCCATCCCAGCCGCCCCGATACCGGATATGGGTACATTCAGTTCAACGAAACTCAGGCCCCCACCTTCGACAGCAGGATATCGAAAGTAAAAACCTTCACCGAAAAACCTCAGCTCGATATCGCCCGCTCATTTCTCGAAAGCGGCGATTTTCTCTGGAACTCCGGCATCTTTCTCTGGAATCTTAAAAGCATCATGCATGCCTTCGAAAAATACCTGCCCGAAATGAGCGATGCTTTTCGCGAAGGGCGTGGCATTTATAACACAAGCGAGGAGCAGGATTTTATTGCTAAAGCATATGCTGTTGTGAAAAGCATCAGTATAGACTATGGAATCATGGAAAAAGCCGGTAATGTGTTTGTGCTGGCAGCCGATTTTGGTTGGTCCGATCTGGGAACATGGGGATCGCTTTATGATGTCAGGCCTAAAGATATGCGGGGTAATGCCATTATTGGAAATAATGTAATGATTTATGATTCAGATAATTGTATTGTGAATATGCCCCAAGATAAACTTGTTGTGCTACAGGGCCTGAACGATTACATCGTAGTTGAAGATGATAACACATTGCTCATCTGCCGCAAGCAGGAAGAACAGCAAATACGCCGTTTTGTTGAAGATGTGCGGGCCGCCAGGGGCGAAAATTTTGTGTAATACCTGCAGGAAACCAATTCTAAATTAATACTTCTAAACATAATCCAAAACCCTATGAAACGACTATTTCTAATCATGCTGGTAAGTGTTTTAGCCAGCCACACCCATTTGCGTGCCGACGAAGGCATGTGGATTCCTATGCTCGTTCAGCAAATGGTGTATGACGACATGAGCCAGATGGGCATGAAACTCACCCCTGAGCAGATCTACAGTATTAACGAGTCAAGTGTGAAAGATGCCATCGTGATTTTTGGACGCGGGTGCACCGGCGAAATCATTTCGGGCGAAGGGCTGCTGCTCACCAACCACCACTGTGGCTATGGTGTGATACAATCGCACAGTACCATTGAGGCAGACTACCTTACCGATGGTTTTTGGGCCATGACCCGCGCCGAAGAGATCGCCAGCCCTGGTCTTACAGCTACTTTTCTCATCCGCATGGAGGATGTAACCGCCAAAGTGCTGGGAGTTCTAAACGATAACATGACTCCCCAGGAGCGTAGTAAAGCAGTAAGCGATATTGCAGGCAAACTCACCAAAGAAGCCACTGAGGGAACCCATTACTCAGCTAACGTAAGGCCTTTTTTTAATGGCAATGAATACTATATGCTTGTTTTTGAGACCTATCGTGATGTGCGCCTGGCAGGAGCGCCCCCCTCTTCCATCGGTAAGTATGGTGCCGACACCGACAACTGGATGTGGCCTCGCCACACCGGCGACTTTTCCCTTTTCCGTGTGTATGCAGGCCCTGATAATAAACCCGCTGATTATTCGCAAGATAATGTTCCCTTCAAACCCCGCCATTTTCTCCCTGTTTCGGTAGCCGGAGTGCAAAAAGGCGATTTCTCGTTCATCATGGGTTATCCCGGCAGCACCGACCGTTACCTCACTTCGTGGGGTGTGAAGATGGCCATTGAGCAAAGCAACCCCGCGGTAGTAAAAATCCGGGAGAAAAAACTTGCCATCATGCGCGAGGATATGGATGCCAGCGATAAAGTACGAATTCAGTACGCCTCGAAATATGCTGGCACTTCAAACTACTGGAAATACTTTATCGGTCAGACACGTGGCCTTAAACGACTGAAAGTGTTCGATAAAAAACAGGCGATTGAAGATGATTTCAACCGTTGGGTTCAGGCTGATCCAGCCCGGAAGGCTAAGTATGGCGAAACCCTTGGTCTCATCAAAAGTGCTTATGAACAGATGGAGCCTCACAACCTTGCCCAGGTTTACTACCGGGAAGCCCTCATGCGCGGCCCTGAAATCCTCAGCTTTGCCAGTCAATACCAAGAACTTCTGAAACAGTTGAACGAAAAAGCCGAAAAAGAAAAACTGGATCGCACCATTAACAACCTGAAACAGCGTGCCGAAAGCTATTTTAAAAACTATAGCTCACCCACCGACCAGAAACTCCTTGGGGCTATGATGACCATTTTCTACAGCGATATCCCCATGCAGCAACAACCTGACGTGATGAATGCCCTGAATGGCAGATTTAAAGGGGGCTTCGATGCCTATGCTGCTTTTGTTTTTGGGAAGTCGGTGTTTGCTACAAAAGAGCGGCTAATGGCTTTTTTAGCCAAGCCCAATGCAAAATTGCTCGCCAAAGACCCTGCTTTTATGCTTGCAAGCGATTTGTTGGATTTTGGCAAGAAAATAAATGAGAAAATGACTCCCCCACAGGAAAACCTTTCCAAAGGTAATCGTCTGTTGGTGGCCGGATTACGCGACATGAGCCCCGAAAAGAAGTTCTATCCCGATGCCAACTCAACCATGCGTTTGACTTACGGTCAAGTGCTCGACTACTTTCCAGCCGATGCGGTTCATTACGACTACAAAACCACCCTGAAGGGTGTAATGGAAAAAGAAGACGCCGATAACTGGGAATTTATTGTGCCGGCAAAGCTCATAGAATTATATGAAAACAAGGATTACGGAATCTTCGGTGCTAATGGCGAGATGATTACTTGTTTTATTACCAATCATGATATCACCGGTGGCAACTCTGGCAGTCCTGTAATCAACGGCAAAGGCGAACTGATTGGCCTGGCTTTCGACGGCAACTGGGAAGCCATGAGTGGCGATATAGCCTTTGAACCCGATTTGCAACGCACCATAAACGTTGACATACGCTATGTGCTGTTTATCATTGATAAATATGCCAGTGCCGGCCACCTGATAAACGAAATGGTGCTGGTAAGATAAAGGCCTTTAGGCCAACCAGAACTAACAGGTTTCAAAAACCTGTTAGTTCTACTAAAAGAGGTAGTTTAGTCCGATATAAAGTCCGCCGCTACCGTCGCGTTTGTCGAGGGGCATACCGTAATCAACTGCCACAATAAAATTTTCGTTGAGTACAATCCTTAGCCCAGCTCCCACTGTAGTGTGCAGCTTTTCTTCGTCGGTGAGGAAGTATTTTGAAGCCTCAGCTCCCAAAGAGGTAGGGATATCAAATTCAACCTTCTTAATGACCTGACCCGCGTCTAAAAATGTATTCAATCCCAAGTAAAGGTTTTGATTAAACACCACAGTACGAAGAAATTTCCAGCGCAGTTCGGCATTGCCAAAAGCGGCTGCATCGCCCACTACCCTATTGCGCAGCATTCCACGTATGGTTTTTGATCCACCCAGCCCGTCGGTATTCGATGAATTGCTGAAGGAGTTGATCATGTAAGGCTGAACATAGAAAGGCGCTTTTCCCGTAAGAGTTCCCTGGTAGTTGAGGCGATAGGCAAAAGACAGCCTATCTTTAACTAGTGTGAAATACTGACGATGAGTAGCCGAAATCTTGTTGAAGCCGAAATCGCCGTTTCCAAAGAATTTAGGGGCAGCAAACAGTACTACCTCGCTCCAGATGCCTTTCATGGGATTTGGTTCAAAATCGCGAGTATCATATACGAGGCCGAGCTTCAGGTTGTTGGTCCAGCCACCCTCCTTCTCATTTGCTTTGATTATTCCCCATTCCACATACTTATCATACAAACCCGGAATATCGGGTAGCTTGTCTTCGTCTTTCTTGCCTTTATTCAATGCCTCCAGATCGAGGGGGGCCACTGCATTGTTCAGAATGCCGAAACCTGCCACCCATCTAAGCTTTTTACCGATAATCTGGCCTTGAAAATCGGCCATAAAGCGAAACATTTCACGACCGTGGCGGTAATACAACCGTGATTTGTAAATATTCGCGGCTTCTTGATCATCTTCCCAAGTCGAATTGTAAACAGCATCGTAGCCATTAAACCCATAAAAATCAAGTGCTTGTTCCGTGAGGTAACTTAAATCGGCCGTAAACCGGATATTGGGAATCAGGTATTCCGAATCATAAAACAAACGATTAACACCACTGCCCTTGGTATAGCGCGATACCTCGGCATAGAGTGAATGCATGTACTTGGGATAGGTGGTTCCATCTCCGAAATAGTAGAGGTTTACCAAAGCGCCATATTGGAAACCAAGGTCAGAATTGTAGGAAATGGCAGGCAAGGCGCCAAAGGTCCAGCCGGTTTTGATTTTTTGTTTACCGGTTTCTTCTTGTGCAGATGTTGCAGGTGCGTAAAACAAGGCACAGCCAAAGATGGCAAAAGCCATGACAATGGGCAAGGTTTTCATTTTCATACGTTAAATTTTAGGTTTTGTTTTGTTCTTCCTGTTACTATTGCTTAATTTTTCATGTAGCAATTGGCGCTAAAATTAAAACTTTTATCAATACCAATACTATGTGGTTTCGATTACAACCCTCATGATTATATGTGCAAGAATTTTGTCGGGCTACTAAAAAATTCATTATTATTGCACCTTATAAACTTATTTCTATGAAAACTCTCCACAAATTTCTTATTTTAATTCTGTCGCTTTTTCTAAGCGTTTTCTTTTCAATTGCTGTCTTCGCCTGGTCCGAACATCCCATGCTTGCACATCCGGCATTGAAAGGCCTGCCATTGTGGAATAGATTAGACGCAGTGGCGGCAAAAAACCTCAAAACATTTCTGGTCGAAGCCGAGCCACAACTTGAACAATTCCTTGCCCAACAGGAAGCCTGGTCAAGAGCTAATTTACCAAATTATGCACCCCGGCCCGATGAGCTGGCTTTCAAGGCAACCGGCAACCCCGATGATATTCTGTATCGGTTCTACACGGCCATCAGGGTGAACCCACATATCAAAGTACCCCTTTACCTGCACCTGCTTCCTAATGATGACACAAAGGGAAGGACTGTGGCCGACCCTCGCCATATTACAACGCTCAAAGATATCAGTTCCATGCTAAACACTACCTACGTCTGGATCAGCGAGGGGGAATTGCTACTACCTCTGGATGTGCTCAGCGCAGGCAACGACGAACCCGACTATGGCTTTGATCTGGGGCTATTCGCCGATAATAACACCGACTATGGAACCGTATATGGTTTTGGTTCCCAGGCTTTTGGCAACCCCAACCTGGAGTATAGCAGCCAGGCGCCATTCCACATGGGATTTTATCATGAAGCTAAAATTTTATACAAATTCGGCCCATTCCTCAAGCGTACCTACCTCGATTACAGGATACAGCTTTACAGAGCGATGTCGGAATTTGCATTCACAAATAATCAACCATACTGGGGCTGGCGTTTCATGGGCTGGGGCATGCATTACATGGGCGACATTTCTATGCCCTATCATGTGAAGCCCTTGCCCGGTGTGAGCACGTTGAAGATGATCTGGATAAATCTGAAAGCCATGCTTGGACTTCCGGCAGCCAAAGACAATGCCGTTCAATTAGTTTCGAACCGCCACACGGTGTTGGAAGAATTCCAGGTGCAGGCGCTGCGCATAGCTCACCAGGAAAGCAACTGGGATCATCCCTTCCTCCAGGCGTTAACCAATCCTATTGACCATGTTACGTTTTCTGAAAATTTTATAGTAGATGTTGCCGCAAAAGAATCAGCTCAGAGCTCTAAAAACATGGATAAATACATCGAAAAATATATGCCTGCAACCATGGTGTCCGATCCAGCCATTGAAGTTGACGATTTGCCCGAACTTGACTATATCGTGCAGGTGGTGAAAGAAGAAAAAGGCCAGCAAGCCGTTGACAAAATAACTGTAGCCATTGCCGAACGTTTGCGATTTTACAGTATGCATATCCGCAGCTACATGACTTCGATCCTCGATGCTGCCGGTGTATAGCATGATAAGTTTTTATACACATGTTCTAACCTTACCAAACATCCTGGTTTATGAAAACGTTAAAAAAAATTCTGACTGGTTTGCTGATTCTGCTGGCCGTGGTAGCCCTGGCCGGCTACTTCTTCGTTAGATATATTTCCCGGAAGGCCCTGCCTGATTATTCGCAACCGCTGCAACTCACCGGCCTGATTGACGAGGTAAATGTTTATCGCGATGCGCATGCAGTACCGCATGTGTATGCCAGCAATGAAAATGACCTGTACACAACCGTAGGATACCTGATGGCCCAGGACCGCCTGTGGCAGATGGATTTGCTGCGACGTGTCACGATGGGCCGTTTGTCTGAAATCTTTGGCAAAGACATGGTGGACGCCGATCATCTGTTGCGTTCACTTCGCATCCCTGAAAAATCATTGATGGTGCTCGATCAATCCGATGAGAATATGCACCTCGCACTAAACGCCTTTGCAAGTGGTGTGAACCAATTCATTGAGCGCCATCAGAAAAAGATGCCTCCCGAGTTCACCATACTGGGCTATAAGCCCGAACCGTGGGAACCTTTACACTCGGTGAACCTGATCGGGTATATGGCCTGGGACCTTACCGGATCGTGGGGAACCGAAGTGGTAATGCACAAGTTACGGCAGCAACTGGATGAAGAAAAATTCATTCAACTCATTCCGAATCTCGACAAGCAAAAAACTTATGTGTACCCTTCGTTGCTGACAGAAAAACCGGATGATTTCTTTTCATTGCTCGGCGCTGCCTCTAAACTCAGCAACCTTGGCTTCGAGGTCTTTAGTGCCAGCAACAACTGGGCAGTGTCGGGCGCTAAGAGCGAAACCGGCAAACCACTGCTTTCGAACGATATGCACCTGGGTTTCGGGGCTCCCGGTATTTGGTATCAGATGCACCAGGTGATCGAAGGCAAACTCAATGTAACCGGTGTGGTGCTCCCGGGCCAACCATCTGTGATTGTTGGTCATAACAAAAAAATCGCCTGGGGGATGACCAACCTCTATGTTGACGACATTGACTTTTATCTTGAAACCCTGGATGCCGAAGAGGGGAACACGTACTTGTTTAACGGGGAATGGAAAAATCTGGAAATCAGAAAGGAGAAAATTGCTGTAAAGGGGGGTGATACCCTGGTTCGCGAGATTCAATTTACGCATCGCGGGCCTATCATCTCTGGGTTCAAAAAAGTCAAAGATCAGGCTATCTCCATGCGCTGGACAGGTAATGAATTCAGCAATGAGATGCGAAGCATTTACCTGTTGAACAGGGCAGGAAACTGGGAGGAGTTCCAACATGCGCTTACAACATTTATTTCTGTCAGCCAAAACGTGATTTATGCTGATGTGGAAGGCAACATCGGCCTGCAAACCAGCGGGGGCGTGCCTCTGAGGAAAGATGGGAACGGCTTGTTAATTATGCCTGGCGATACTGATCAATATGACTGGACGGGGATGCTCCCGTTCGATAAACTGCCCTTTTCATACAACCCTCCCGAAGGTCATCTTTCGTCGGCAAATAACCGCACTACAAGCGACGATTATCCTTACACCATCGGGCACTGGTTCGATTTTTCAAGCCGTATTGACCGCATCCGCGAAATGCTCACAGAAAAAGAGAAACTTAACATTGATGACTTCAAACGCATGTTGGCCGATGTGGAATCGAAACATGTTGAAGACCACCTTGCCGGGCTTGTTGAAATCATACGCCCCGTCAGCAGTTTGTCGGCCAACGAATTAGCAGCGTTGCAATATCTCGAAAGCTGGGATATGCAAATGACTGCCGATAGCAAGGCGGCCGCTATTTTCGAGAAGCTCTACCTCAACCTGGCCAGGAATCTTATGCAAGATGAAATGGGCGAGGAACTATACACAGAATTTATCGGTACAAGATCAAACGTAAGAAACCTGGTGAACCATGTGTGGAAAAACCAGAACTCCTCTTGGGTGGATAATGTGACCACTGATGAAAGAGAGGAGTTCAACGGCCTTGTATTATTAAGCTTCCGCCAGGCGATACAATGGCTCGAAGAAACCCTGGGCAATGACCCGAACAACTGGGAATGGGGTAAGATTCATCAGCTTACCATTAAACATCCACTTGGTTCGGTCAAGATACTTGACCGTGTTTTCAGTCTTAACAAAGGGCCGTTCCCGATTGGGGGCAGTTATCATACCGTTAATCCGTTGGCCTATAGTTTTCGCGATCCGTTTGCGTCCGTACATGGTGCCTCGCAAAGGCATGTTTACGACCTGGGCAACTGGGCCAACTCCTATGTAGTGATTCCTACAGGTGCCTCAGGCATTCCCGCCAGCAAATACTATCTCAATCAAACCGAAATGTTTGTTAACAACCAATATACGAAGGACTTGTGGTTGAAAGAGGATGTAGTGGCGGGAGCCAGATACCACACTGTAGTGAGCCCACAATAAACACCA
>JAUXXY010000113.1 GCA_030684735.1 Bacteroidales bacterium
TCAGAACTCCTGACCTCGCGCAGTCTTATTAAGCGGTAATTTCAAAAATCATCTTCAAATCGGTACCGGGGAAGATAGTTTCTGTCTGGTTCAATAATTTAACCAGCTCATCGGCCGCCTTATTGTATCTAGCAGCAGATAGTGAATGTAGGGTAACCTTCAGGGATTTCATTTCATAATCGGGAGTCAGGTCAGCGTTGGATTGAATGATTTGTTTAACTACCATTCTCTTTTCATTTTCTGCCTTTGCAAGATATGGGGCAATCCATTGTGCCACCGATGATTCAGCCCGGTAGCAAACCATTTTTATCACATTCATCAGCAACTTGCTTTCAGTTTTGAGTTTGTTATATCGTTGCTGCTGGGGCATCTGACAGACTTTCAATCGTGGTTTTATTTGAGATCGTTGGTTAATGAGTTCTGCCTCCTGGTTTTTGAAAAAGTCAATTTTTTCTTTGTACTCCATTTGTTTATTGGTTATTGCAGGTAAATTGTCAAGCGGCTGGTCTATGGCCAATTGTATCAGTGGAAAGAACCTGGCTTCAAGTCGTTGGATTTTTTCTCTTAGTTTTTTTATTTGGTGGGTCAACTTGCGGTACGGTGGGTTCACTATTTCTTTTTCCGGATCCACGGGTTCTATGCCGAAGGATACCATTTTATCAAAATCATAATCTTCAATAAGGTAACGAAAGAAGTTTTCCTGACTCCAACGACCAAACATGCGCCCTGCAATGAAGTTGGATTCCAAGGTGGGATGTGTGGTGATTATGGATGTTTGATGACCTGTTTCACCCTGACGTCTGATCTCCCTGAACCAATAGCCTCCAAGCGAGGTTCCCTGCTCGCATAATTGCATGTTAACGGTTTGCTGTAATACAGTAACAGCAAAGCTTTTAAAACAATCATCCGGCCATTTATCCTTAACATTTTTGCGATATGTTACGATCGCTATTTTGTGCTTTTCCCATAGCCGCCTGAAGAAAGCCGGCTCGTAAGCTTCACGATCAAAAATAAACGTGCAGACAGGTGTATTATCGAAAGTGGGCTGTCGGGATAACAGTATGGTTTTTTGAAGCTCAGGGATGATTTGGTGTTCGATGACAGTTTGCAGCTTTTCGGTCAGCTCTCCCATTACCATCATAACGGGTAAGCCTTTTGCATCGTTTACCCAATATTCTGTTGTGGCACTCAAGCAAAGCTTTTGTCGAGAAATATATTTTACCGGAAGATTGGCTTTGTCCCCATAATAAATCCGTACATGCCCATCGATGTATAAAAATTCAGCGTCCCGCGATGAGTCACCACTGTACCAGGAATCAACCAGGATCGTGTTCAGATGGGTTGCCTGCTGCTGACGGGTAAGCAATTCAATCTTGCTGCGTAAACACTTGACCTCAGGAACCCTGTCCAATCCAATGATCCTTCCAAGTTCCCCTGGCTTGCATTGCTTGAGTTGTTCCGGGTTTTTTATACGCAAAAGTGCCATGAAAGCCAGCGTCAGAACGATGGACTCCAGGCTGTAGTAAAATTTTGATGACCAGGCATAAACCTCTTTGGTCTTTAACAGGCCCTGTGCCAATAAAGCCGGTAATAAAAACAATACTCCGCCACCATCAAGCGATTGGCCTTCTTCAAAGTGAACCAATCCCGAGGCGCCCTGGCCAAGAGAACAGGCTATGCGTTCTTCTATACGCGTAGTGGCCATGCCAAGAAAAGAATCCTGATCTTGCTGATTGCGTTGGTTGGGAGTTGTGGCTTCGCAATACGATGATATCCCTATAACTTTTTTTTTAAATACCCTTGCTTAACCCCATAACGAATGGCAGACTCTCTCACCCCTTCTTCTTTAGCTATACTATATACGCTTTGGCCCTTGTCTAATTTGGACTGGATCCGCTCACGCCTGCCGCCAACGATCTTATACGCCCTGCCATGACGAGCATCAGGCCCAAAGAACCCAGCCTCGCCTTTTGCCTCAAACTTCTTTAACGCCCTGCTTACACTATCTTCGCTAACCCCAAAGGCTCGCTCAATATCAACATTACGGCACAAACCCTGGTGTATAAAATTGCTGGTTATATACCGGAAGGCATTATTGTCATCCTTGGAATGTGAATAAACTGGTAAACCATTGACTAAATATTGAACAAGACAGTCTCGTTCATACACACCCACGTTGGCGTTTATCAGGGTGGTATTGTTTGGATAAATCGGTAATAATAGTTGCATGGGGCAAATTTACCGCTTTTACTGTTTGCGTTAATGTGCCGGGAAATACTTATTTTTGTTGGACGAGGTCAGGAGTTCTGAAATTGTGTTCTGTGGAACGTAGGGGAGTCGAACCCCTGACCTTTAGACTGCCAGTCTAACGCTCTAGCCAACTGAGCTAACGCCCCCCATTATCTTGGGCAGCAAAGGTAATTTTTTTTTGAAAATTACAGACAAATCATAATGCGCAAAATCAACTATCAGCATACTTGATCTAATGAACACATTTGTAGCCTATTGCGCTACAAAAACATTACGCACGTCAATATAGCCGGGATACATGATTGAGCGTTGACCAACCATCACCGAAGGTTTAAGCCTGAGCATCACGCGGTTGGTCTGGTTAGTGCCGTCGGCCAAGCCGGTGGCAAAATCAATAAGCTTGTCAGCTTTTTCGCCTTTGAGCACTTCCTTGAGATTGATAGAAAAACTGAGTGGCAGGGTGGCCGTTTGGTTTGCACCTGCTACAAAACGATCATTCACTGTTCCTTCAATCATTTGTAGGTCGTCAATGAAAAGCTTCCATTCAATGCGATTGAGCGATGCGGCCTGGTTGTTGGGGTTCTTCACATCCAGGTTTACAATCAGGCTGAGCGGCAAATTGTTGCCAAAAGCTGCCGATGTCAGTTTAACCAGATCCAGGGGTTTGATGTCTGAAAAACTCTGAATGGCCGATAAGTTCACTCCGGCAAGATAAGTGTCGGTCACAGAGGACACGCGGAACTCACATTTCGAGAGCATCTGCATCTCACTAACCTGCTTCAGCACATCGCAGGACGTGAACATTAGCATCAGGGCAATCAAAATCAAAAGTTGAAAGCGTTTAATCATGATGGTG
>JAUXXY010000114.1 GCA_030684735.1 Bacteroidales bacterium
GATGGCGCTGGCAAAGCGATTCATGCGCATATAGATATTGGCGAGTTCGTAGTTGTATTCGAGGTTGCCAATATCGCTGCTGAGCAAATCGCGATAGGCCTGGGCAGCCAGGGCATTTTGGCCGGTACCTTGATAAAGTCCGGCAAGTTGTAAAAGATACCATTTATTATCAGAGTCAATTTCAACAGCTTTTTTACTCATTTTCACAGCTTCCGACATATTGAACTGCATCTGAAACAAGCGAGATATTTCGTAAAAGGAAGGAGCGTGGCGAGGATCCTTTTCAATGCATTGCTGGTAAAGGAGCATAGCGCGTTTGGGGTTACCAAGCAGCCTTTCTTTATTGGCTTCAATAAAAATGGAACTCACCCTGCTTTGTTCGCGTGTTTTTTCCAGTGGCTGGTTCGAAACTTCAATTTGTTCCGAAACCAACGGTTTTGATGTTTTACATCGCTGAAAAAGTAATAAAGCGCTAAATATCAGTATAATACAAATTAACTTTTTCATCCGCAATGCTTACTATTTCTATTAAAAAAACGTTCGGGGTTTTATTCAATCAAGTAATTTGGTGGTTTTTACTCAATAAAAGATTCAGTGTGAACCAGTGTGTCCAAATCCACCTGCACCCCTCTTTGTTTTACTAAGGTCGTTCACCTCTATCCATTGTGCCTTTTCGTGCCGAGCAATGATCATCTGTGCAATACGCTCGCCATCAAAAATTTCAACCTGATTGTTTGAAAGATTGATGATGATAACTTTTATTTCACCACGGTAATCGCTATCAATGGTTCCGGGCGAGTTTAGTACTGTGATGCCCTTTTTGATGGCCATTCCGCTGCGTGGGCGCACCTGGGCTTCGACTCCGTCAGGCAGTTCTATAAATATTCCGGTAGGTACCAAGGCTCTCTCAAGGGGATTTAGCGTTATCGGTTTTTCGAGATATGCCCGTAAGTCCATGCCTGCCGAATGTATGGTTTCGTAAGCCGGCATCGGGTGATGTGAGAGGTTCACAATTCTGATTTCCATCCAACATAAAATATTTGCCAAAATTAGGCATTTCCAATTTAGTGTGAATGTTCCGGTTTTATGCTTTGCGCCTCAACGTGCTCAATGGCTTTTCAACCCAACACACCATTACCAGGTAAAACCCTAATAACAACGCATTCACAAGGGCTTTTATTAGTGGGTAACCAGTAGGAATGAGGTTGCCTATAAAGAAAAGTAGCACTGCCAACAGTATATATCCACTGACTCGAGGCATATTGTAAGGAATTGGGTAATACTTTCGTCCCACCAGGTAGGATAGCACCATCATGCTTCCATAGCAGATAAAAGTAGCCCAAGCAGCACCCATGTATCCCATCTTGGGGATGAGGGCGAAGTTGAGCACCAGGGTAACCAGCATCCCAAACACAGCAATGAGGGCGCCATAAAGTGTTTTGCCGGTGATTTTGAACCATACCGAGAGGTTATAAAAAATACCGAGGAACAGGTTGGCCATCAATAAGATGGGAATGACCGGTGCGCCTGAACGGTATTCTGGCCCTACCAACAAAATGGTGACGTCGATAAACAGCATGATGACCAGGAAAAGAAATGCACAAATAGCCACAAAATAATTCATCACGTTGGCATATAGCTGTTTAGCCTCTTGATTTTTCATCTGCTCGAAAAAGAATGGCTCAGCGGCATATTTATAGGTTTGAATGAAAAGAGTCATAAGGATGGACACTTTGTAGCAGGCACCATAAATTCCAAGTTGCGCCATGGGATTCGATTCGGGCGGAAGCAGGTGTTTGAGAATGATTCGGTCGAAAGTTTCGTTAACTATGCCGGCAAAACCCAGAATTAGTAAAGGCCAGGTGTAAAAAAACATTTGTTTCCAAAGCCCATGTTCAAATCTGAGCCTTATACCCTTTATTTCGGGTATCAGTATTATTAGTGTTAAGGCACTGACAATGAGGTTGCTGATAAAAACATAACCCACTCCGATCTGTGGATCATATACTGTGCTGAGGAAAGCTGAGTCGCCATAATTTTTAAGTAGCCACGGACAAAGCAAGATGAAAAAAAGATTCAAGCCGATGTTGCTGAAGATGTTGATGCTTTTGATGAAGGCAAATTTTGCAGCTTTTCCCTTTTGCCGTAAATGAGCGAAAGGAATGGCACACAACGCATCAAATGCCAGGATGAGGGCAAACCAAATTATGTATTCGTGGTTATCGGCATAGCCCATGGATGAAGCAATGGGCAGGGAGGCCCCAATAATCAGCAACAGGAAAATTCCGCTGCTGATCGCAACCGAGATCAGTGCCGTGCTGAAAACTGTTTTCCCATCTTCTTCAGTTTTAGAAAAACGAAAAAAGGTGGTTTCCATGCCATAGAGCAGCAACACATACAGGAAGGCTACGTAAGCATACAGCTCAGTAACTACTCCATATTCTCCTGGATTAAATACCCGTGTATAAAGAGGAACAAGCAAATAATTGAACGCCCTTCCAAGAATGGTGGGCAAGCCATAAATGG
>JAUXXY010000118.1 GCA_030684735.1 Bacteroidales bacterium
ACTACGTTCGCAATGACGAAACAGACCTTTTTAGACCGGGCTCATTATTGATAAGACACAAAACGTATGATCAGGATTTTCCGGAAAACGAAATGGCAGAGCAAAAGAGCACCGTAAGTAATGTTGGGTTATTGAATTAACCTCCGGTTTTGCTGTATGGCACCGTTGATAGCAGGTTTCAGTGTTTCGGCACAATTTAGGATCATCTGGAAGTCGCCCGGAAATGGAATCATCTGGTTTTTGATTTTCTTTTTTGCTTCATCGTCAAGGGCTTCCATGTCACCAACCGCACGTGCTGAAATGTGCCGAAAAACATTCTGCGCCACAATGGGCTCTTTGGCCAATAACATCTCCGTGGGCTTTAGCTCAATAAACTCCACTAATCCCTTGATTGCGACCTCCTTATGTTGTTGTTTTTCAATCAGGGTAGCAACCAGTGTTTTATATTTTGCGACCTTGATATCGTTGCCGAGAGAATCTTTTCGAACATTACCCTTGGCATCGAGTGCATAATTGAATCCATCTTGAATCTCCTTGCGATAAATCACATCGTTCTCCTTGGTTTGGTCGGGCGAAAGCATGATGTCGGTCAGGTTGATGATTATAAGGTAATCATATTCAATGCTTTGGTCGAGGTGTTTTTGGTGAAAGTGCACCCATTCACTATTAAGCCTTCGCGTGTCAATGGCAAGCAGTTCCTGTTCAAACTCCAGCGATATTTTCAGGCCGGTATGGTTTTCGATCATAACAAGCACGTGCGTCATTCCATCATGTTGGGCCTTAGTTATCATCTCGTGCAGCCCAGGAAAAGCTCCACCCGAATAGTCGCGGGCTTTCAGCAATTGAGTGTATGCTTCACGGTTCGAGAAACGATCGTTATTCTGAAGTAATTTTTGTGCGTTCTGAAAGAAGTATTGTGCAGCATTGTTTTTAGCCTCTACTATCTGACTGTCATAATCTACAAACTCATAGCTTGTCATCTGCCCGTTAAGGTTTATAGGCAGAACCGTACGAACCTTGGCCTGGCGTGCCTTCAGGTTGTCGTAGCGGCGAAAAACTTCGTCCCAGGTATTTGGGTTGTTTTCAATTTTCAGGAAACGGACACGGCTCCAGTCCCTTTCGTTGGCGAGGATAAAAGCCTTGTCGAGTAATTGGGCATACTTTTCGTCGCTCGGTTTCTTCAAAAGTTTCTTCACGCTTTTTTCAATTACTGTGTCGTAGTTGCCCTGTTGCATTTGCTTGCTGAGCGATGAGCACGACGAAAGGATAAGGCACGATGCGATTAGGAATAAAAATCTTCTCATACAGTTTCCGTTTGATTGTTTGCTGTGCGAAAATAACCTAAAAATTGATTCCTTGGTATTAAAAAGCAAATCTCCATTCGGATTTTCAAATTGAAATCCGGAATATTTTCATTGTTTTCCATTCAACCTTGCGAAATTTTCTACTTTTGAGCCTCACCTATGAATTCAAATTCTTTTTGTCATGATGCAAATCAGTGAACTCGAAAAAATTGCTACACAAGTTAGGCGCGATGTACTCCGGATGGTACATACTGTGCAGTCGGGGCACCCCGGTGCAGCCCTGGGCTGCGCCGAATTTTTTACTATTCTGTATTTCAATGTCTTGAGACACAATTCTGCAAAGTTCAACATGGATGGGGTAGGAGAGGATATCTTCTTTCTATCCAATGGCCACCTTTCGGCCGGATGGTATAGTGTACTTGCACGCGCTGGTTATTTCGATGTGATCGAATTAAGAACTTTCCGCCTCCTCAATTCCCGTTTGCAAGGTCACCCTGCCACAGCCGAAGGTTTGCCGGGTGTACGCGTAGCCTCAGGGTCGTTGGGGCAAGGCCTTTCGGTAGCCATAGGTGCTGCGTTGGCCAAAAAACTCAATAATGATTGCCACCTGGTTTTTAGCTTGCATGGTGATGGCGAGCTGCAGGAAGGTCAGATTTGGGAGGCTGCCATTTTTGCTGCAGCAAGAAATGTAGATAACCTGATTGCGACAATTGATTACAATGGCCAGCAAATTGACGGCCCTGTGGATGAGGTGTTATCTCTTGGAAACCTGAAGGCCAAGTGGGAAGCTTTCGGATGGCATGTTTTCGAGGCAAATGGCAATGACCTGTCAGTATTGATCGAAACGTTGCAACAGGCCATTGCCGCAACCGGCAAGGGCAAACCCATCGTGTTGCTGATGCGCACCATCATGGGCAAGGGCGTTGATTTCATGGAGGGCAAGCATCAATGGCATGGATCGCCACCAAATAACGACCAACTCGAAAAAGCATTGGCTCAGCTACCTGAAACGTTTGGAGACTACTGAAGGCATGACCCACCGGAAGATTCATACCATTCTCTTCTTATTAGTCGTGACATCCATGGCTTGGGGGCAACCTGTTCCCAATGGCAAAAATCCCCCACTGACACGTATCCTATTTATTTTCGATGCTTCTCAAAGCATGTATGGACGCTGGCAAAGTGATACCAAAATAAATATTGCTCGTCAGTTGATGATCAATTTGCTCGACAGCATTAAAACAATCAGCAACCTTGAGCTTGCCCTCAGGGTATATGGACACCAGCGCAACTATCCACCGAAGGATTGTAGCGACACGAAGCTCGAAATACCTTTTGCACCGAACAACATAAACCGCATCAAAACCAAAATCAAAAGTATTGTACCCCGCGGCAGTACGCCCATTACTCAATCGTTGATTGCCGCAGCGCATGATTTTCCGCCTTGCGACAGTTGCCGCAACATTATCATACTCATCACCGATGGTATCGAAGAATGCGAAGGTGATCCTTGTGAAGCATCCTTGTTTCTGCAGCGAAAAGGTTTGGTGCTCAAACCTTTTGTGATAGGAATTGGCCGCGATTTTCGCGCTGCATTCGATTGTGTCGGAACCTATTACGATGCATCAAGCGAGCATGCTTTCAGCAGCGCCCTGAATGCTGTGATCTCTCAAGTGCTCAATCCAACCACTCTTCAGATTGATTTGCTCGATCCCTCTGGCAAACCCACCGAAACGAATGTGAATATGACGTTCTTTAGTCGAATTAATGGCCTGCCAAGATACAATTTCATTCATACCCTCAACCGCAAAGGCCTTCCGGATACCCTCACCATTGATCCTTTGATGATCTACGACTTAGTTGTTCACACTACCCCCCCATTAAGGTTGGATAGCTTGGTGCTTGAACCCGGAGAACACAACAAAGTGAGCCTACCTGCAGCACAAGGCGGTATTCTGCTTGTGGTGAAAGGCAACGAGCGACTGCTCCATAATGCACCGGTGATGGTGCGCAGAACAAACCAGCACGAAATACTGAATACACAGGGGATTGGCGAAAACAAGAGATACTTGGCCGGGAGATATGATCTTGATGTTCTTTCCCTCCCACGCCTAACCATTAGCGGGGTGGAGGTTCATTATCAGCATACAACCACAGTTGAAATTCCTTTACCGGGCATCGTGGTGATCAATAAATCAGTGTATGGGCACGGCAGCCTTTATGTGGTGCATGAAGACCGGCCTGTGTGGATCTACGACTTACGCGATGGTATGTTGCAGGAAACATTGACACTCATGCCGGGTAACTATAGGATTTATTTCAGGTCGAAGTCCGTGGACCGGTCGTTTTATACAGTAGAAAAGGAATTTTCGGTCGTTTCGGGACAAACATTAAACGTAAAAGTATTTTAAACGCAAAATAAAGCTGATGAACAAACTTATTAACTCTGGAAGCAAAGATACCCGTTCGGGATTCGGTGAGGCCATGATTGAACTGGCAGCTCAAAACCCTTGGGTAGTGGCTCTTTGTGCCGACCTCACCGGTTCGCTCAAACTCGAAATGTTTTCCGAAAAGTATCCGGAACGCTTCATTCAAACCGGCATTGCCGAAGCAAATATGATGGGCATTGCCGCCGGGTTGACCATCGGAGGGTTTATTCCGTATGCCACCACTTTTGCCAACTTCGCCACTAGCCGCGTTTACGATCAGGTAAGGCAGTCCATTGCCTATTCGAATAAAAACGTAAAAATCTGTGCTTCACATGCCGGCCTGACCCTTGGCGAGGACGGCGCTACACACCAAGTGCTCGAAGACATCGGCATGATGAAGATGCTTCCCAACATGGTGGTGATCAACCCTTGTGATTTTAACCAAACCAAGGCAGCGACCCATGCCATTGCCAAACACCAGGGGCCTGTTTACCTTCGCTTTGGGAGGCCCAAGGTTCCCAATTTTACACCGCCGAACCTTGTTTTTGAAATTGGCCGAGCCATTAAACTCATCCCAGGAAGAGAAGTAAGCATTTTTGCCACAGGCCACTTAGTTTGGAAAGCTATTGAGGCAGCAAAGATTCTCAGGTTGAAAGGGATCAGTGCTGAGCTTATCAATATCCATACCATCAAACCGCTTGACGAACAGGCTGTTATTCGATCTGTTTTGAAAACAGGTTGTGCAGTCACAGCCGAGGAGCACCAGAGAAATGGTGGACTGGGGGATAGCATCGCCCAGCTTCTGTCGCGCAAACACCCTGTACCTGTTGAGATGGTGGCAGTGGATGATGTGTTTGGCGAAAGTGGTACCCCAGATGAGTTAATGATTAAATATCACCTCGACACGCCGGATATTGTTGAAGCTGCCCTAAAGGCTTTAGGCCGGAAGTTGTTATAAAGCCATCCCAAAACCCCGCTGCCGCAGCGCTTCGAATAGGATGATGGCTGTGCTGGTCGAAACATTAAGAGAATCAACCTTGCCAAGCATTGGTATTTTAATCCGGCAGGCCGCATTTTTCAGCCAGAAATCGCTCAGCCCTCCGGCCTCGGCACCCATGACAATGGCCGATGGCCCGGTCATATCTGCCTGGTGATACCATGAAGATGCGTTTAAAGTAGCAGCGAATGATTTGATATTGTGCGTCTTAATCCATTCAAAGGCTTCTGACGAAGTACAGGCAACCAATGGCATGCTAAAAATACACCCCAGGCTCGAACGTATCACATTGGGATTATAGATATCGGTAGCAGGATCACAAATAATCATTGCATCGGCATTAGCTGCATCGGCAGTGCGAAGGATAGCACCCAGGTTGCCGGGTTTTTCAACCGATTCGAGTATTACCAGTATAGGATTGGTGCTTAGCTTCAGGTCTTCCAGTTTCAAGTATAATGGGCGGGCAACGACTAATAGGCCATCGGATTGCTCACGATAAGTGATTTTTGAAAAAACAACATCCGAAACTTCAATACATTCAACTGTTGGAATTAATTTCTGGATTGCGGGCTCGTTGAGCAACTGCAGCCCCGTGCTGCTGATTATCAAATTCTCAATCTCAATACCATGGGTGAGTGCCATACTAATTTCACGCAAGCCTTCGATGAGGATGCGGCCTGTTTTTCGCCGGTCGCGTGGTTTATGCAGCTTAATCCATAATTTCACACGTGGGTTTTGCAGGCTCTCAATCTTTTCGGTCACAGGCATAAGTTGTAAATGATCGGCAAGGCAAAGATAAGCATCATTGCAGCAAATATTTTAACATCTTTGCATATCATTCAAAACATGACAAATGCAATTGCTCACTTCATCGCCCTGGGCCGATTATGAACTGATTGATGCCGGCGGTTTCGAAAAACTCGAACGTTTTGGCAAGTACACCCTCTGGCGGCCTGAACCGCAAGCGGTATGGCGAAAAAAATTACCCGAAGATGAGTGGGAGCGAATGCATCATGCACGATTTTTTCGCGACAAAGAAGAAAAAGCTGCTGACAAAGGGCGATGGATATTGAAATCAGGCATGCCTGAACAATGGTATATAACCTACGAATACAAAAAAATCAGTTTTCGGTTAAGGTTGGGCCTCACGGCTTTTAAACATATCGGCGTATTTCCCGAGCAAAATTCCAATTGGGATTATATCTACGATAGTGTAACGAGTTTAGAAACAAGCCGTTGCAAGGTGCTTAACCTCTTTGCATACACAGGTGGAGCTTCGCTGGTAGCCAATGCCGCAGGTGCCGAAGTGGTTCATGTTGACTCGGTGAAACCCGTGATCACCTGGGCACGCGAAAACATGGAAGCCAGTAGCTTGGATGGTATTCGCTGGGTTGTTGAGGATGCCTTGAAATTTGTACGTCGTGAAATGAAACGTGGAAGCGCCTACGATGGGATCATTCTCGATCCACCCGCCTATGGCCGTGGCCCTCAGGGCGAGAAATGGGTGCTCGAAGAAAATATTGCAGAAATGATGAGCCTTTGCTGTCAATTGCTCAAGCTGCAAGAGTCGTTTTTGGTCCTCAACCTTTATTCCATGGGCTTTTCGGCGGTGGTTGCCAACAACTTGGTGATGGATTATTTTGGCACACAACCACAGCTGGAATTTGGCGAACTCACAGTGAGTAGCAGGGAAGGACGAATGCTTCCCCTGGGCGTTTTTACTAGGTTCAGAAGATAATAAACGATTATTTCAGGAAAGGTTTTTTAGCCTTAGGATGGTTGCAATGGGATCTGCAGCGGCAAAAATGGTGTTACCAGCAACCAGCACATCGGCACCTGCCTCCAACAACATGCGCGCATTGTCAAGCGTAACTCCTCCGTCAACTTCGATCAAGCAATCGGGGTTTTTTCTGAGAACCAATTCTTTGAGTCGGCCGATCTTGCCATAGGTATTTTCGATAAACTGCTGTCCGCCATAACCAGGGTTTACACTCATAATAAGCACCAGGTCGGCTTCGGAGATGATGTCATCGAGAAGAATCACCGAAGTATGTGGATTCAGCACGATGCCGGCTTTCATGCCTTGCTGCCTGATAGTATGCAATGTGCGGTGCAGATGGGTGCAGGCTTCGTAATGAACGCTGAGGATATTGGCCCCGGCCTCTTTAAATTCCATGATGTAGCGTTCGGGCTGTACAATCATAAGGTGCACATCCAATGGCATAGCGGCATATTTTTTTATGGCTTTCACCACCGGCAGACCGAAGGAGATGTTTGGCACAAAGGTTCCGTCCATGATGTCGAGGTGGAACCAGTCGGCCTGGCTTTGATTCACCATCTCTATATCAGGGCGAAGGTTCGAAAAATCGGCTGACAGAAGAGAAGGAGCGACAAGATGCTTCATTAGCCAAGATAAGTTTTTAATATTTTGCTGCGCGAGGTGTGTTTGAGCCTGCGTATGGCTTTTTCCTTGATCTGGCGAACACGTTCACGGGTAAGTTCGAATTTCTCGCCTATCTCCTCCAGGGTCATTGGGTGGCTGCCATTGAGACCGAAGTAGTAACGTACCACATCGGCTTCGCGCTGGGTGAGGGTTGAGATAGCCCTATCAATTTCTTTACGCAACGAGTCGTACATCAGTTCCGTTTCGGGTGTAACCACTTCGTCACTTTTCAGCACGTCATACAGGTTGTTGTCTTCGTCCTGCACCAAGGGGGCGTCCATCGAAACATGGCGGCCCGAATTACGCATGGAGTCTTTTACTTCGTTTTCTGAAATTTCGAGCAGCTCGGCAATCTCTTCAGCGTTGGGCTCGCGCTCATACACCTGCTCGAGCTTTGCATAGGCTTTGTTGATCTTGTTGATAGCGCCGATTTTGTTTAACGGCAGCCTCACAATTCGCGACTGCTCGGCCAATGCCTGCAGGATGGATTGGCGTATCCACCACACAGCATAACTGATGAATTTGAAGCCACGTGTCTCGTCGAAACGTTGTGCTGCCTTGATCAGGCCAAGGTTACCTTCGTTGATTAGGTCCGGAAGGCTAAGTCCTTGATTCTGATATTGCTTAGAGACTGAAACTACGAAACGAAGGTTTGATTTGGTGAGCTTTTCGAGG
>JAUXXY010000119.1 GCA_030684735.1 Bacteroidales bacterium
CGGGGGATATGATTTCGCCGGTGCAGCCACGGCCAAATATCACTATGGCATCTTTGAGGCTGCTTTGGTTTACCGAATAAATATCTTCGGCTGCAAGACGCAGCCCCATGGCCTGCATTTCTTTCTCATTCAGTTGCTTGAGAAGCATAGGTATCCACATGCCTTCAATGGCAGCCAGCCGAATGAAAGCGAGCACAAAGGAGACAATAAGTACAATTCGTTTCATCTTGATAGTATGGTTTATTTAGTTAATTAGTGTCTGTCCGTAATGTCAATGTTTCCCGTCGTTGCGAGGTACGACGAAGCAATCTATTGATTTACAGAATTCAGATTGCTTCACTCCGTTCGCAATGACGTTCTAATTGAGTTTTTAAAGATGCCCCACAGGCAATTGTTTCGATTTCGATAAGCACACCCAAAGGCAATTTCACTACAGCATAAGCTGCCCGGGCGGGTGGGTTTTGCTGATAAAAACTGCCATACACTTCGTTCATGGCCGCAAAATCGTCCATGGTGCTCAGCAGGCAGGTGCTTTTTACTACATCAGCATAGCTGTAATCGGCCGCCTTCAGAATGGCACCAATGTTTTTCATCACCTGCAGGGTTTGCTCCCTGATACCACCCTCTACAACCTTTGCGGTAGCAGGATCAATGGGTATCTGACCTGAGATAAATAACATTCCGTTTGCCTCAATGGCCTGACTATAGGGCCCTATGGCTTTGGGTGCCTGATCGGTGTGTATCGCATTCTTCATAATGTTTTGCATTGTTTCGGGTGTGAATTTTCGCCAAAATTAGGAAAACTTGCCAAGAAAAAGCAAAAATGTGTAGGTTTGGTGTCCTGCTACAAAAAACATGAAAACAGTGTTACTGATAGATAATTTTGACTCGTTCACCTGGAACCTGGTGCAAATATTAAAGCAATCAGGGCTTTGCGAACTCAGGGTTGTTTGCAACGACCAGATCAGCGTAGCGGACTGTGAACCTTTTAGTCACATACTTTTTTCGCCCGGTCCAGGATTACCTTCAGATGCAGGCATCACAAAAGCAACCATCGAATACTGGGCTGCAACCAAGGTGATGCTTGGTGTTTGCCTTGGCCACCAGGCTATGGCTGAGGTTTTCGGAGCACGGCTCACACTGCTTCCACATCCCGCACATGGTGAGAAAACCATCATCAATCTGCTCAACAATGATGGAATATTTAAAGGTTTGCCGAACCAATTGGCTGTTGGGCGATACCATTCCTGGGTAATTGACCCGGCCTCATTGCCTGATGTACTGAAAGTTTCAGCCGTTGACCCAGCCGGCAATATCATGGCCATTAACCATCATGGGTTTCCATCTTTCGGTGTTCAGTTTCATCCTGAATCAATCCTCACACCCGAAGGAAGGCAGATGATTCATAATTGGTTGAATGTATGCAGTTGTATTACCCGTCTTTGCTGAGTTATCCGTCAGACCGCTTGGAGTGGTCAGGCGGATAGAATCATTGTCCTTTAGGCACGTCAGGGTTAAGATGGCTTGTCAGCAGGTTCCTTCACCAGGGTCCAGGCTATGGCCGAGAAAGCCACAGTGGCTGCGCAAACTATAAAAGTGATCCCTTTATCATCCGCTTCGCTGATCAGTTCACCAATGCCAAGGCTGGCAACGAGTTGGGGCAACACTACCGAAAGGTTAAATAAGCCCATATACAATCCCATGCGGGTTTGAGGTACTTTTTGCGACATGATGGCAAAAGGCAGGCTGATTGTGGCTGCCCAACCAATACCAACGATTGCCATGAGTAGATAAATATATAATGGGCTTACTCCAAAAAACAATATCCCTAAATAACCAATTGCCATAATAGCGATGCTCGCGGCATGAACTTTCACCCTTCCTAAGCGCGCAGCCAAGGGTTCAAGGATGGTTACGGGTATGATGGCTGCAACCAGGTTCAATGAAAAAAAGCTCCACGCCACTACACGTCCAAGTTCCATATCGCTGATGCCGGGAATGCGATCCTTGGCGAAGGCATACAAATAGATGAACATGGTTTGAACGCCTACCCATGTAAATGAGTGGGCTGCAAGTACTTTCTGGAAACCGATGATACCGTTTTCTTCTTTCGTAGCTCGGTCTTCTTTTTTCAACAACGCCTCGGCAATGAGGACAACAGTAATAAGGAGCGCGAAAATTTCGAAAATGTGGTATGGTATTTTAGGTATTCCGGCAAGGCGAACAATCATGGCATAGATGGCATAAATCAGGAAACCCCACAAGGGGCGAATGGTTCGAAGTATTTCAACAAGCGATGCTTTGTCATTTTTGCTCGAACCGCGGTTTTTTGTTGCGGATTGCTGTGCATTCTCATCGCCATAATTGCCCAACACCCTGGGTTCCTTAATAAAGAAAGGAGGAATAACTGAGAACAGTAAAACCAGCACGGCGCCGCCATATATAAGCACATAGTTATTGATAAGCGCACCTACCAGGTAAGCCAAAACGCCAAAAGTACCCGATACGGTTTGCATCCATGTATAACCCTTGGTTCGGGCGCGCCCCTGGGGTGTAACATCGGCGATGATGGAACGGGTGGGATTAAAACTGACATTGATAGCTAAATCGAGGGTCAAGGCTACTAAAATGGCAATACCGAGGATGCCCTCAATACCAAGTGATGCTTTGATAATTCCAATATTGGGCAAGGCAAGCAACATCAGGGCTGCCAACACCCCACCTATGAAAATGAAAGGGCGACGGCGGCCATTCCAAAACCATACCTTATCGCTGATCACCCCAATGATGACCTGCCCTATGATGCCTGCCAGCGGGCCTGCTGCCCACACTAAGCCAACATCGTGAATATCCAATCCGTATTGTGTGCTGAGAATCCAACTCAGTGCCGCAATCTGAACCGAAAGTGCAAAGCCCATGGCTGTGGCCGGTAGGCTGAGTATGGCATAAAAGGTATTGGTGAGTCTTTTCTGAATGTCAAGCATGTTACCTGGTTTTGAGTTAAATGATGATCGCAGGGAAAGGTTCTGATTCGAGGCTCAAAATTAGAATTATTCTATTCAAAAACTAAAGTTGCCAAGCAATATTTTAGGTGGGAAGCCTCTCAGTTCAATCAAGGCATTGATCGAAAACAAAGGTCTTGCGGCATACGATTCCCGATACTTATGATATCAAACAAAGGGCACATACACTTTGTCAATAAGCTCCTGGTATTCGTCTTCGCAGCAACTATTCACCGTTATGCCACCACCACTTTTAAACCAAAATTTTCCGTTGATGTTCTCAATGAAACGAATCATCACGCCGCTGTTGAGGTTCTGACCGTCGAAGTAACCGAAAATTCCGGTATAATAGCCACGATCGTATTGCTCAGCTTCCAGGATGACCTCGATGGTTTTTTTCTTCGGTGCTCCTGTAACACTGCCAGCGGGCAACAAGCTGAAAATGATATCGCCGATCTTTTCGGGGTAAGTTGGGGCCAATTCGCCAACAACGCTTGAGCTGACTTGCAGCAACTTTTTTTGGTGCGTATGAACCGGAGTAATATAGCGAAACTTTTCAACCCGCACATTTTGTGCAATCCTGCTCAGGTCGTTGCGGATAAGATCAACAATGGTGTTGTGTTCAGCGGTCTCTTTTGGGTCGGACAGAATTTTTTCCTCAGCACCGGGTATCGAGGCATCTATAGTGCCCTTCATCGGATGTGATTCAATGCGGTTCTCTGCAATCCTGACAAACATTTCGGGCGAAAAAACCACGAATCGGTCGCGAAACCAGAGCTTGTAAGCCGCCTTACTCCGGTAAAAGATTTCCGACAAAGTTAAATCGGTATCAATAGCAGAAGGTAGCGTCAGGTTCAGCAAATATGAATTTCCGTACAAGAGGTTGGCTTTCACCAGGTCAAAAGAAGTTTTATAGCGTTCAAATCCAGGTGGCGTTTTCTTAAAACTAAACCCTTGGGCAAATACTTTATCGGGTACGGGTGCATTGTTGAAGCCATCTATATCGAACAGAATGTGTTCATTATCTATCAGCTTCAGCGGAATAACTATGGGGTTGATCAGTAAGAAATCCAACACAAAAAAGAAAGGAGTGCGGGCTTTTCCAAGGCGATTCATCATTTCACAAGCTTGCAATGCTTTAACTCCCAACGGAATGGCCGAGGTGTGATAAACCTTGTTTCTTAAAAAGCCTCTACCGGTGGGTTTGCTGGTGTACATAAAAACTCAGGTTCCTGTGAAAAGATTATGGCTCCATGTCTGGACAAAACACGATTATTTTTTTTGTTCCACTTATTTGCAAGAGTCTGGATTGTATTATACCTCAGCAAACACCACCATATAGTTGTGTCCGTATTTTTTAGCGCATTTGGGGCATGTAGTATAAAACACATAAAAGTCATTGACCTTATGACCCTGAGCTTCAACGTCTTGTTTGGCTTGTTTCATGAACTTAGGAATAGCGTGGTAAGGCCCGTCATACACCTTACTGATAAAAGTACCACTGATTGTGGTGTTTTCGGCACCGGGTACGGTTTTGGTAACGCCGAAATAGAAATCCGATCGCCAAAGTGAACAATCTTTGGTAAGGATGATGAAATCTTCAGGTGCAGGCTCGGCGCCAGCTTCTTGGATCTTGTTCATCATACGAGCCATCATTTTCCCGATTTTACCGGGGATGGGCATGTGCAGGAATGCAGGGATAGAGTCCTTTACAAAGAGTCTGTTTTCCCATTGATGAGTTTTGCCTTCCCAGAGAGCTGGATTGAACTCCGGGCAACAGATGTCGTTAAGTTCTGGTTTGATTGTCATAGTTGATGGTGTTAAAATTAAATGGAGCAAATTTACAATAAGCATCAGAGGATAACAAAATAATTTGGTTGTAAAATCTTAATATGGTTCATCTTTTGATTTTCTTAACGATATGGCAAATCTTCCTACTTTTGTGAACCCTTTCACAATGAACACATATAAACCATTACCTTATTATGAATATTGAAGAAATCAAGAACAGCCATAAGTTGCTGAAACAGTACAAGTACACTTGGGCTCCCATAGAAAAAGGTTACAACAACCGCACCTTATATATTAATCTTTCGAACCTTGAAATCAAGGAAAAACCGGTAACGGAATTTATGAAGGCAAAATTCACCGGAGGCAAAGGGTTCGGCTTGAAACTATTATGGGATGCTACCACACCCGAGACAAAATGGAATGATCCGGAAAATGAAATTGTAATCAACACGGGACCGATATGTGGCATTACACAGTACTCCGGCACAGGTAAATCGCTGGTAGTAGCTATTTCGCCACAAACCGATATCGTTATTGACAGCAACGTGGGGGGTTATTTTGGGCCATTCATGAAGTTTGCAGGCTTCGATTCGCTTGAGCTACAAGGCAAGAGCGACTGCGAAGTCATTGTACTAATTGACGAAACCCGTGAAGTGGTTGAGATTTATGAAGCACCTTATTTCCTGGTTGACAGCCATCACTTGGCTGAAGCCCTTACAGAGATTTTTTCCGACGACGATAAAGGCAAGAAAAATGTTTCGGTAGTCTCGGCAGGCAGTGCAGCCGATCACAGCCTGATAGGAATGCTCAATTTCAGCTTCTATGATGTGAAACGTAAAAAAGTGCGCCTGAAACAAGCCGGTCGTGGCGGTATCGGTACTGTACTGCGCGACAAAAAGATAAAAGCACTGGTGGTAAAAACAAAGGGCGTGAAAGGAAACTTGAACAATGTGATTGACCTGGAAGCCATCATGGAACGTGGGCGAATTTTCAACCGTGAGATGCGCGAGCTTGACGACAGCCAGGCCGAGATGCGCACAAAAGGCACTGCCCATCTCACCAACATCATGAACGATTACGACCTGCTACCTACCCATAATTTTAAATTCGGCAACCATCCTAATGCTGCCAACATTCACTCAAACATTTACAAAGAACGTTTCACACAAGGTGTTCCCGATGGTTGCTGGATAGGTTGTAACATGTCGTGTTCCAAAGGTGTTGACAACTATATCCTGCGCTCCGGCCCCTATAAAGGCGAAAGCGTTATCGTTGACGGCCCAGAATATGAAACCGCTTCTTCGCTGGGATCGAACGCGGGTATTTTTAATCCCGATTTTACCATCGAAGCCAATTTTTATTGCGATACTTATGGAATCTGCACAATCTCCTGGGGCACTATCCTGGGTTTTGTAATGGAGTGTTATGAAAACGGGATACTAAACGATGAAAGAACCGGCGGATTTAAACTCAACTTCGGCAATGCTGACGCTGCGATGGATTTACTGCACCAGCTGGCCCGTGGTGAGGGTTTTGGCAAGATCGCCGGGCTTGGTGTTCGCAAAATGAAAGAAATGTTTGCCGAAAAAGGCTGGGGCGACCCAAAATTCCTTTTTGATATTGGCATGGAAAACAAAGGCTTGGAATACTCGCAATATATTTCAAAGGAATCGCTGGCTCAGCAAGGTGGCTTTGCCATGACAAACAAAGGCCCGCAACACGATGAGGCATGGTTGATTTTTATGGATATGGTTAATAACCAGATCCCAACTTTCGAAAACAAAGCCGAAGCATTGCACTATTTCCCCATGTTCCGTACCTGGTTCGGACTCCAAGGCCTTTGCAAACTACCCTGGAACGATGTTGAACCTGAGAACAATGCCCTGAGCGACGAACCTGCCAAAGTTCCTGAGCATGTGGACAACTATGTAACCATCTACAAAGCAGTTACCAGTAAGGACTTCGATAAGGTTGAACTAATCCGCCAAAGCGAAAGGGTTTACAACTTCCAGCGCATCTTTAATATCCGTCGCGGCTATGGCCTTCGCATGCATGATGCACAGCCCTACCGAGCTGCAGGACCTGTGACGGAGGAAGAATACCTGTCGCGCACGGAACGCTATGACAAGCAGCTCATAGACCTTTTGGGAATGGATCCCGAAAAAATGAGCCTGCAGGAGAAGATGGCAGCTACCCGTAAATACAGAGAAAACCGTTATGAACAACTGCTCGACGCTGTTTACGAACGTCGCGGCTGGAATAAAAACGGTGTCCCGACTATCGAACATCTCAAAAATCTTGGCATGGACCTGCCGGAGCTGATCGAAGTGGTGAAGGATTTGCAATAGAACTTTCGGAGTATGATTTGTTTTTAATATCTATATTTGCATCCGAATGAGACGAAACAAGGCCATTTTCGTTTATGAAGAACGCTCAGAATAAAGATTCCGACATCCCTAATAAATATTAGCATGGGCCAACTCTACGAACAGCTCGCACAGGATGTTAGGTTTGTTGAAAGCCTCAAAGCTTGTATCAATTGCGGCACTTGTACGGCCATATGCCCTGCTTCCGAGTTCTACAATTACGATCCCAGGGTGATAGTCATCACCGTTCAAACTCAGGATGATCAACAAATAGAGGAACTCCTCAAGGGGGAGGCGATCTGGTATTGTGGTGAGTGCATGTCGTGCAAAACGCGCTGCCCGCGAGGGAATACCCCCGGGCTGGTGATCATGGCCCTGCGGTCTCTCTCGCAGGAGTTGGGCTATTTTACCGAATCGGAGAAGGGACGCCAGCAATTAGCCATTAAGCGCACCATTGGCGAAAATATACTTAAATACGGATACTGTGTTCAACCCGAATCAGTTACGCCCGGATTGCACCCCGAACAAGGCCCTGTTTGGGAATGGGAATACAAAAACTTAGAACTGCTCATGAAAAAAATGGGCACCAACTTTCATACCGAAGGGCCGGGCGCGCTTAGAATAATCTCTGAAAACGACTTGGACGAGATCAGGCGCATATTTGAAGTAACGGGTGGCAACGAAAGGTTCGATAAGATAGAGGAG
>JAUXXY010000132.1 GCA_030684735.1 Bacteroidales bacterium
GTTGAACTGATGAGGCCAATGGCCTGATAATCTGTTACTGGTAAGTTAAAAAATAAAAAGAGGCTGGCGCTACGCGCCAGCCTCTTTTTGTTAGATGGGTTGAGATTCTATTTCACAAGTGCCTGGAAGGCAGGAAGTTCAACAAGTTTATAAAATTCCCTGTCTTTAGCGGCAACTGCCTTGAGCGATGCATCGGCAGCAATGGCCTTGGTGAGGTTGCTGATTACACCTTGGTTGTCGTTCATGCGGGCTGCAATAACGGCTGCAAGGTAAAAAGTCTTGGCATTTTCAGGAGCACATTTGGCATTCTGGCTGGCACCCGAAAGGTTGCCATTGAGCATCTGAACCAGGGCAACATTATGGTTGCAGGTTTTGGTGCCTAATAGGGTAGCAGCATTTTTGTAGTCACATTTAGCTATCTGTGTGAGGGCAGTGTTGTAGTCAACATTTGCACCTGCTTTCTTGGCATCGGTGAAGAAAACAACGGCTTTATCTACATTTCCGTTCTTCAATTCAATTACACCAAGATTGTTAAGTACTTCAGGTTTGCCTGCACCAAGATCCTGAGCTTTTTCCAGGTATTCAGAAGCTTTAGTAAGATTGCCATTCTGAATTTCGATGGCTGCAGCATTGTTGAATGCTGCATAGCTGGTGGGATACAGTTTCATGGCCGATTCGTAAATGCGTAATTTTACTTTCGCATCATCAGTTAGTGTGGCGGCATATAGCAATTCTTGCACAGATAATTTATCGGGTGCAGAGGTTGCCAGGTTGGCCATTTCCCCGTCAGTTTTCTTGGGTTCAAATGCGTTGGCAGTTATTACAACCCTGCGAAGCGGAGGCAGGATGTTTACTTCAATTTCTTTGTAAACCAACGTCATCTTCCTGATTTCCAGTTCACGTTTTTTCAGATCGGTTTGTGAGTTTACAACATTGGCTATGATATTTTTGTCAGGGATATTCGACGCTTGAACAGCTTTCATGAAACCATTCCAATCTTCACCCAGGGCTTTTACGTTATATTTGATATCAGTATCAATATTAGCAATCTTAAGAGGGTTCTTTTTATCGCGTACAAGTTTTTTCAGAAGGTCTTTGGTGTATTTTAATCCGGTTTGCGAGCGTCTTTCCGAAAGACCCTGGTTGCGGCTTTCTTCACCTTCGGGCGAAGCCCAGGCTGAGATGTCAATATCGCGCAATTTATAACCCAGTCGCAGGAAAACTTCAAGCTCTTTCAGCTTGTTCTTGGCTTCCGCATTTTTATTGAGTGCCAGGTTCCAGTTGAGGTTGTGCATGTCAACCACAAAATAGATGGTGGCTTCTTTGGTAATGATGGTTTCTTTTTGGTAACCGTGTTCAGCAGATAGAACAACTTCGTCGTGTAATACATCTGCAATGCCTGATCCTGTGTTGATTACACCAGGAGCGAGATACACCTGGGGCACTTCGTAATATTTTTCGGTGGCTATTACGCTGGCATAGGTGGCTGCATCTGACACGGGAGTTTTTGGTGCATAGATCAGGGGATCAACTACGAGATCAGAAAAAGACATTTCGGGTTTGTAAGGAATAACTGTGGAATAATTAAATGTACCACCATTTTGATAATTGATTTTCACTCCGTCGCCAACCACTTTTTCGCCAATCAGGGTGATGGGTTTCAAGCGGGTTTCACCGGTAGCATATTTGAGCACTGGTTCATAAGTAATGGCAGCTTTTTTCAGGAAATATTCGGGTGGAACTTTACCTACAACGTTCACCTTGACCGACCCACAGTTATTTTCGAGAACTTCAGGAGTAACCGTATAGGTGATTTTATCAAATTCCTTTACCATCTTACTCAGGTTCTCACATTTATCAAAATTATATACCAGGCCAAGGGTGGTGGGCACATAGTAATCATTACCTGAGCCGCTAACAATCTTGGCATCGAGCTCATCGGTATTAGTCCAACGAGGAACAATTTCGAAATTAAAATCAAGATTCTTGGTGATCGAAAATTTGGCTCCGATGCCGAACGGTACAACCAGAGTGGTAGCTCGTTTATCAATACCTTTACCATCATATCCGTAATTAGCAATCCATATTCCATCGGGCGCCGGGCCATGCCTGAGTCGCGTACGGGTTTGCGCCTGGCCGATGCCGGCAATTCCGTAAAGATCGAATTTACGGGCAGGATCAAGCTTCACAAGATTAAGGATGCTTAAGGTACCACTCAGATTGAAATCAAACAATTCGCCACGGGTATATTGTTTGTAGTCATCACTTTCGCCGAATATGCCCACCCATTGGCCTTGAGCACGCAAACCGAATAAGGGAGAAAATTGACGGCCGACCATAAGATTCCCAGCCTCACGCCACTCGGTGGGTATCTGGAAAAAATTATTATCATTTAAATCACCAAGGTACTGGCTGAAACCAGTGCCGGCACCCAGATACCAACGAGGAATAAAAGAACTTTTCGTTGGTTTTGACTGCTCCTGAGCCAGGGCGGAAATTGATAACAGGGCAACAACCATGAAGATGGCTAATCTTTTTGCGTAGTAGATGATTTTCATATTGTTTCGTTTTAAATTGGTAAACTTTTATTTTTATGACTGTGCAAATATAACTACAAAAACATAGAAACCAATAATTATAAAGGAATAAATTTAACTATCTGATTTTTATTTGAAAGATTTTTCATAGGCAAGCAAACCGGATAATACTATAAATTTGGTAAAGCCATTGTTTTGATTAGATATAAATTATTGATAATGAGACCAATAGTTAATGAATTTGTACCTGTTCATAAAATACTACTGTTGAGGATAATGATTTTGACAAATTAAATAATTTCATCGTTACGCCCGGCATAGGCTGCATTAATAAATAACTTGAGGAACCATTTAGTTTTTTGGCGGTTCTTTCTGGAGCCTTTCAGGATAAATGTCGCTCAGTTTATTAAAAATCTCCCAAATCACTATACCTGCGCTCACTGCTACGTTTAATGAATGTTTGGTTCCGAATTGCGGTATATCAACACAAGCATCCACCAATTCAATAATTTGTTGGTCAACGCCGGAAACCTCGTTGCCAAAAACAATACCGATTCCGGGAGTCTCGGGCAATTTGAATGAATCAAGCTGGATACTGCCTACGGTTTGTTCTATGGCGACAATAAAATACCCTTTTCCCCTGAGTGTAATGATGGCTTCCTGCGTTTTTTCGAAATAATGCCAAAGAACCGACTCTGTAGCGCCGAGGGCGGTTTTTTGTATTTCGCGGTGAGGAGGAGTGGCCGTGATACCACAAAGGCTGATGCTTTCGAGCCTGAAAGCATCGGCTGTGCGAAAAACAGAACCAATGTTATGCTGGCTCCTCAGGTTGTCGAGCACAACAACAACAGGAAGCTTGGGTGCCTGCTTATGCTGTTCAATGTTCATCCTGCCCAATTCCGAAAGGGTAAGTTTGCGCATGAATTTAGTTTCTTTATTCAAAACCTCATTACCTTATAGTACTTATCGCGGATGGCTTTCAGCTCTTCGGGGGTAATATTCTCACGGTAGATTCTTATCATATCCTTCGCTTCGCCACACTCGTAAATAAAGCAAATTGCACCATCGAAATGAAAAAACTCCGGATCATATTTCACTTCTAAGGTTATCTGTTTAAAGTACTCCCAATCAATTTGATCCGGGATCATAAAATATCCGTGGTGTGGTTGTACGTGGTCGAAATACATACCATGATTAAGCGGTTCTAGGCAGAAGAATTTACGCAGCTTGATCATTGCCATTGCATGGCGAATTTTTTTCGTCTTTTTCTTCATCATGATGCCTTCCTGGAGATACAGATTCTGCAAGGTTGCTATATCGTTGTAATGCTGAAGATTGCGTATGCGGATGACCTGGTAGGTGGTTCCATAAACAGTAATGGTACCTGGAGCAGCATCAAAAGATTTGTGAAACTGCTTTCTTATGTTATGAGTGGCCCGGGTTATGGATTCGAATGAAGGATAACCGCTCAGAATATAATATAAATAGCGAGGCTTGCTAATGCTGGGAACTTCGTTGTAGTATCCGAAAAAGGGTGAATCTGCCTCCATGACACAAGTGTTGGGTGCGATAGCTTCAGCTTCAAGACAGGTGAGGGGCTCTTCTTTGGTGTGGCCACCGTAACGTTCGATGATGGTGCATTCAGTCATAATAGAATCTAAGTTTAGGGTTAGATATTCACTGAATCAAATTCAAATTCAAATATACGACTTTTTGCTGACCTGCGCAAATTTGAAGGTGATTACTTTTTGAGCTTTTATTTTCATCGCACCTTTTATTTCGTATAGTGTTGAAAATGAAGATGCAAGTGTCTTGATAAATTTTGTTATTTTACCATGCATGCCCAAGAAGCTAATCGCTGGATGATTATGGTACACTTTTTTTAGGGGTATAATTTCTTCTTGGTGATTAAAATATTATCAATCAGAAGAGGAATTTCGGAAAGGTCAGCACCATTGGCTTCGAGATACTGTAAATCGTCATGAAATCCTGAAATAAACAATTCGAGGGTGCTATCTTGTTGGTTTATTGAACTCAGGTAGCTTCTAATGGCTTCGTTTCGCATGCCAAGGCACCAATACACATGTCCCATATTCATATAGTCAAAACGATTAGCCCCGGCATCAATAAGTTTTTCGTAATAATGTTGTGCCTCACTGAGTTTGCACGTAGCAAAAAGACACCACGCAATGGGTCGCAGGATTTTCATGTTGTCAGCATCGGTCAATTCAACCTTGAAATACTGATTTAATGCCTCGTCATATTTTTTTAGGTTCAGATAGCAATTGCCAATGCTTATCTGTGTGTGAAGATTGTTTGGTTCCAGCAGATCAATCTCTTGGTAGCACTCTAGTGCCTTATTGTTTTCATTGAGTTTTTTATGGCAAATGGCTATCCGGCGTAAGTTCCACACCCTATTGGTATCGTATAGCTCGGCATTGCGGTAATAAGTCAATGCCTGGCGGATATTCCCCATCCGTTCGCAGGCGTAAGCCATTTTTTCAAATAATTCCTCTTTGTTTATATCAAAATTCAGCAACTGATCATACACTTCCAGGGCGCTTTCGAAATGGTCGCGATCAAAATAGAAGTCGCCAACTGCGCGAAGGCCGTTATCAGAGTTCACCAGGTATTTGAAAAACCTCTTGTTGTGATAATCACATTTGAGATTAAAAATATCCGTGAAATCGCTTTTCAGAGGATGGAGTTTGAAAAACCTGTAAAGATCCTGGATGTATTGGGTAAAAATGCTGTTTACCTGACCCTGGGCGTTGAGTATTTTTTCTTCGTCGGCCATTTCGGCCATTCCTTCCACTTCGGCTGCAAACATATGAATCAGGGTTTCTTTTTGCTGAGGTGGCAGGCTTTGTACACTGAAACAGAAGGAGTATTTGTCAGAATTACAGATATAATTTGTTTTTTTTAGCCCTTCGATGAAAAGTTCACCCGAGCGGGCGTCTTCTCCCAACAAAGAATTATCAACCTCGGGATGTTCTTTGACGAACGGCAAAAACCAATGATGAAGCTTCCTGAAAAACGAAAAATGCTTGAGATTGGCAAAAGTGTTGATAAATACATCCATTCCGTCGAGCTGCATTTTGGTGATTTCTTCCATACGGCTGATCAGATCGGGCGAATCTTCAAAAAGCGATTGCCATTTTGGATTTTTCTCACCCTCCGGGTCGTCGGGCAATATCTGGTATAACCCGAGTTTGTCTTCAATCTTGGGCGCTTGTTTGATAATATCGGGCATAATTTCGTCACGAAACTTCCTTGTCACTTTGTCGGTGTCCTTGGCTTTGGTCATCTGCATCAGCACCATTCTTGCATCGTGTTCAAGGTTTTCGTCGCCTTGCATGGCCCTGAGGCGGTTCTCTATTTGAGGATAATAAGGGATGCGATGATCGTAAAGATATAATCCGAGCATAAGCCCGGTAAAAGCCCGTTGCGAAATTTGAATTTCGTCAAAGCTGTAAGTGTCAAAAAGAATTTCAAAACGTCCGGCATCAAAACCTTTGATTAAACCCAAGGTAATGGCGCTGATGACCACGCTTTTTTCGTACCAGGTAATATTCTCTGACTGCATCAATTTGTTTACCATCCGCATGGCCTCAGGGCTGAGCTTGCACGATGCATACAACAACCCAAAAAGCCTTGCCAGAAGCCTTTGCCTTTCTGTAAAACCCTGAACGTTATCAGCATCGCCTGAAATTTCAGAATCCTGAAGGATATCGTCTAGCTTGTTGTGAAGAAAAAGAGTTGAGATGATTTCTTCAATTTGGCCATACGACTGTTTTGATTGCAAATCGCGATCGCTGATGCCGGTAATATTTAAATGAAAGGTACTTTGCAGGAAAATTTTATACCTGAGGTGGTCAGAAAGCTCAAAAAGGTTATGCACCAGGTTGTCTTGAATATGCTGACGCTGAGGGTCTTTAATACCCATTACGATGGTGTATTTCAGCATATTTTGATACGTATCATCCAGGTTGTTCAAAGCAAGTATATGCTCGCCCATGTCCAGGTGCTGCATTGAGTAATTAAGCATTCCAATGGCTTCAACAATACGCCTGGATGAAAGCAGGCTGTTGATTTTGGCGTATAGATCTTCTATTTCGGTAGCTTGCATAGTGATTCTATAATGAACAATTTTTAGCTTGCAGGATTCGTGTAATCTTTTCAGAAGTATCTTTGCTTCTTTTAATATAGATGCATCTGAGGATATATCTAAGCATCAAAAATCATGCAGAGGTGGTTTTTGCACCCCTCACCCTATGACAAAATGACTGTAAGACGAACAATTCTCTGATGAATTTTATTTAGAACACAAAATAAAAACGAATATAAGCATGCAAAAACCTGCAAATAACATCTATCCTATTCATCCATTGATACGGAAGCGTTGGAGCCCGCGTGCTTTTTTGACAAAATCTGTTGAAAAAGATAAACTGCAGAGTCTTTTCGAGGCGGCACGGTGGGCGGCTTCGGGTTCAAACGATCAACCCTGGCAGTTCATCGTTGGGTTCAATGGCGACGAAACTTGGAATAGGATTTTCGAAACGCTGGTTGAATTCAACCAGCTGTGGACAAAAGAAGTACCGGTGCTGCTGGTGGCTTGTGCCAATACCATCTCAAAAAAGTCAGGGAGGAAAAACCCGAGCTACGAATACGACCTTGGGCAGGCAGTGGCAACCCTCAGCCTGCAGGCCACCCACATGGGTTTGTTTGTGCATCAGATGGGTGGGTTCGATAAGGCAAAAACAGTGCTGCTTTTTGAGCTACCGAATACTTCCAAGCCCATTGTGGCCATTGCCATTGGGTACTATGGTGATGTAGGCCAACTGCATCCAAACCTGCAACCGCTCGAAGAAGCCAGGCGTGTTCGAAATGATTTCGATACTTTTGTGTTCGTAAAAAATCACGGAAACCCAAGTGGATTATTCTAGCACGGAAAACCTGAAACGCATGAGGTTATTGATTTCATTAATTCTGATTGGATATATTTTGGCCCTGACAACGGGTTGTGGCGGGCAACAACGCCCGACAATGCCCGCTGCCCCTACACTCCATGAGCGCATCATGGAAGCCAACGTGCCAGACTTTGATGAAGATTCAGCCTATCATTTTGTTGACCGTCAGGTGTCTTTTGGGCCAAGGGTACCCAATACGCTTACCCACACTGCATGTGCCAATTACCTTGAGGCGACCCTTGGAAGATTTACTCCTCGCATGGTTGTGCAGGATGCCCGTGTGCGGGCTTTTAATGGTACGGTGCTGAATATCAAAAATATTATAGGGTCGTTTAATCCTGAGAACAAATCCCGGATTTTGCTTTGCGCACATTGGGATTCGCGTCCGTTTGCCGACCACGACCCCGATCCGGCCAATCATTATAAGCCCTTGCCTGGTGCCAACGATGGCGCCAGCGGCGTAGGGGTGTTACTTGAAGTCGCCCGACAACTTTCCATACAGCAACCTTCGATGGGTATTGACATCATTTTTTTTGATGCAGAGGATTACGGCGAGCACCAACAAGTTCAAGGGCAAAAAGATGACACATGGGCACTCGGGTCGCAATATTGGGCACGCAACCCGCATCTGCCCGGATACCGCGCACGGTTTGGAATTCTGCTTGATATGGTAGGTGCCGCCGATGCCATGTTTACCATGGAGGGAACAAGCATGCAGTATGCCCCCGATGTGATGAAAAAGGTATGGGACATCAGCGAGGCCATTGGTTTTGGCACCTATTTCTCGCGCAAACGTACCAACGCTATCATTGACGACCACCTCTACATCAACCAGATCATCCACATTCCAACCATTGACATCATTCACCATTCTACCAACACCCACACAGGGTTTTTTGAGCACTGGCATACTATGCTCGACAACATGAACGCAATTGACCCCAGCACACTTAAGGTAGTGGGTCAAACGGTGCTCACGGTCATTTATCTCGAAAACTGATCCTTACAACATATCGTTGGCAAGATTTGCCAACTCGCTGCGCTCGCCTTTTTCGAGCCGGATATGTGCATAGATAGGGTGATATTTCACCTTGTCAATCAACACCGAAAGCCCGTTACTCTGCGAGTCGAGATAGGGTGTATCAATTTGGTAAATATCGCCGTTGAAAATAATTTTTGTGTTTTCGCCTGCACGGGTAATAATGGTTTTTATTTCGTGAGGGGTGAGGTTCTGGGCTTCATCTACTATAAAAAAAACATTGCTGATGCTTCGCCCACGTATATAGGCCAGGGGCTGTATCATCAGTTTTTCGTTTTCGAGCGACTCGGTGATAACCTTGTATTCCTTATCCTTCTCGCTATACTGGTTTTGAATGAACTTCAGGTTATCATAAAGTGGTTCCATGTAAGGATTGACCTTCGATTTGATATCGCCCGGAAGGTAACCGATGTCTTTGTTGCTTAAAGGAACGATGGGGCGCGAAAGGTAGATCTGCTTGAAATTCCTGCGTTGCTCCATTGCTGCAGCCAGTGTTAACAAGGTTTTTCCTGTTCCTGCAACACCTTGCATCGTTACAAGCCTGACGTTTGGATTGAGCAATGCATGTATAGCAAACACTTGTTCGGCATTTCGCGGATTAATACGATAGGCCGAACGTTTTTCAACCCTCTCGACTTTTTCGGTTAATGGGTTAAAGAAAGCCAATGCTGAGGTTCGGGTGTTCTTGAGTATATAATATTGATTGGGGATAGGGTTTTCAATACCAAGCTGGTTTGCTTCGCAAAAACCATCCTGATAAAGCAGGTCAATGATTTCCTTGTCGAGACCTTCGATCAGGACTTTGCCTGAATATAACCCTTCGATGTCCTTGATTTTTCCGGTTTTAAAGTCTTCGGCGGGAATATTGAGCGATTTGGCTTTCAATCGCAGGTTTATGTCTTTCGATACCAGGATAACCTTGCGTTGCGGATACTTGTACTGCATCAACAATGCTGCATTCAGGATACGGTGATCGGGCTTGTTTTCGTCAAAGATTTTTCGGGCATCTACCGGCAGATTCTCAGCGCTCTCGTTCATCACCACCTTAAAACTTCCACCCTTGCTGTTGCCCAACCTGATCCAATCCTGCAAGGTGTTGTTCAGCGACAGTTTATCAATGATGCGGATGAATTCGCGTGCTTCGAAGTTGATGATCTCGTTTCCCTTTTTAAAGTTGTCGAGTTCTTCGAGCACTGTGATGGGAATGGCGATATCGTTGTCCTCAAAACTGTTAATGCTGCTATGGTTATAGAGTATTACAGAGGTGTCGAGCACAAAGATTTTCGATGGCTTGTCAGAACCGGTCTTTTTTATGCGCTGCTGAGTGCTGGGTTTGTAGGAAGCTGAAGGCATATATCTATTCCTTACAATGATACTACGTTTAAATTTGTGCAAAAGTATAATAAAAAAAACCGACCCCGCACATTTGCGAGGCCGGTTTTATAAACAGTTGATTAACAGTGTTGCCTTAACTGGCTTTGCCATCAAGCATCAGCATTTCGTTGAGGTGTATCTCGGTCATGTAGTGTTTAGCACCTTCTTTGTCGTCCCAGTTGCGGTAGATAAGCTTGCCTTCTACGGCTACTTCATTGCCCTTTTTCAGGTACTTTTCGCAGATTTCGGCCAGTTTTCCCCAAGCTACGAGGTTATGCCAAGTGGTTTGTTTCACTTTTTCGCCGGCATTGTTGGCATACTCTTCGTTGGTGGCGAGGCTAAAGCGCACCAGCTTGCGTCCTTTTTCAAATTCTTTTACTTCGGGATTTTGTCCCAGGCGTCCGATCAGTTGTACGCGATTTTTCATTGCATTCATGGTTTTTTGTGTTGTGCCTTTGCAGGCGGTTAATTTTGGTTAATTGATTTGGTGTCGTTTTTTTAAGTTTAAATGACGAGGCAAAAGTATAACCACCTGAGAACCTGACTCGTATAAAAAGTACTTGTATCCGGATATAGTTGGTTGTAAGTGTTTGCAAACGGATAAAAGAAAAAGACCTACTTTTACAATCTGCTACAGGCAACCCTATTTTTCTGCACAACCGACAAACAGACGGTTGACAATTTGACGACTTAATAAGAGTCAAAAGCGGTTTTTAAAACTTAACTTAGCAGACTAAAATTTATAAGAGAGAAAAGACAGATGAAGTTATACGAAACATTAGAGAAGCAGCTGAAAAAAGAACCAAACTTCGTTACCGACAATGGTGAACTTAAAAAATGGGTGGTAATAAATAAAGCACAGAATTATGATGCTGAGCTTATTGGCTTGTTGCTTGACGATAAGGAACTGAAAGCAAAGTTTTTTATTGAAGCAAAAAGTACTTCGGAAAACTCAGCGGGACCTGTTTTGGTTTTTAATCAAGCCTTGTTTATCCAATTCTTAGAACAAAAAAATTACCTCAACGACAGCTACACCGCTTACAAAAACAAAGTTGGATTAAATATTGACGGAAAATATCTAAAGCAACGCAACGAAGTGGCGCTGGTTTGGCCTTATAAAGACTGCATTTTGGAGGGCGGACAAAGCCGGGAAGAAGATAAACGGGAGGAAATATTTTTTAATGAAACGCTGGCACAAGACGAAATTACCCAACTTTTAGAGCCAAAAGTTTTAACCAACGCCAAACACTATACAGCCGAAGGCGAAAAACCGCTTTGTCATTCTGACCCTGAACGGAGTGAAGGGGAAGAATCTTTGTTTAACCGAAACGAAAATGGCACTATTACCGATAATCTGATTATTAAAGGAAATAATCTTTTAGCTCTTCATTCATTAAAAGGAGAATTTGCTGGGAAAGTAAAACTCATTTATATAGACCCACCATACAATACTGGAAGCGATGCTTTTAAGTATAATGATTCATTCAATCAATCCACTTGGTTGACTTTTATGAGAAATAGATTACAAGCTGGGAAATACTTACTAAACGATAACGGTTTTTTCTGTTGTCATATAGACAATAATGAAGGTGAATATCTAAAAGTGTTAATGGATGAAGTTTTCGGTGCAGAAAATTATATAAACACTTTTTACATTAGAGTACGTTACCCTGACAAAACTCTTAAACAAGATATGGACTTTCATAAAGAAATAGAATCAATCCATATTTATAAAAAATCTAATAACGCAAAACCCATACTTAATGAAATAGAAACTACAATTGATAAGTATATATTTTATTTTGAGGAGATTGGCAAAGGAAAAGAAATAGAATTGGGAGGGAAAAAAGTTATTGTTTTCTCTAAAGATGAAATTAAGATTGTACAAAAGGAATCTTCTGATAAAGGGAGAAAGGAAATTTGGGCTACAGGAAGTATCTTAGATGGCAATTCATCAGGCAGATTTTTCAGAGACTTTTTGACGGGCAGATATGAAACTGATGGGTTGGGGGTTGTATATAAAGTTTATGGGGTTGGTGACGAAACAGACGGATATAGATATTTTACTGGTCCACAAAAAAGTGGAGCAACTAAAGGAAAATATTTTCAAGGCATTCCAAATTCACAACTTGAATCAGAAAATAATATTAGAACAGTACCTATAAATAATTTTTATGATTTAGCAGGTAGTTTTGGTAATTGCAGGTCTGAAGGGGGAGTTGAATTAAGAAGTGGAAAAAAACCTGAGGAACTTTTAAAAATTATTCTATCACATTTTAGTCAAGAAAATGATATTGTGCTTGATTATCATTTAGGTAGTGGGACAACAGCGGCAGTAGCTCACAAATTAAAGAGACAATTTATTGGTTTAGAGCAATTGGATTATGGCGATAACGACAGTGTTAAAAGATTGAAAAATGTAATCGCAGGTGATGCAACAGGTATTTCAAAAGATGTGAATTGGAAAGGTGGCGGTTCATTCGTTTACCTCGAACTCAAAAAATACAATCAAACCTTTATTGAGCAAATAGAGGAAGTTCAAACTACCGCAGCGCTCTTAAAAATTTGGGAAGATATGAAATCAAAATCCTTCCTCAATTACAATGTTGACCTGCAAAAACAAGAGGAGCATATTGAAGAATTTAAGGCATTGCCATTAGCCCAACAGAAACAACATTTGGTTGAGTTGCTAGATAAGAACCAGTTGTATGTAAACCTTTCATCGCTTAACGACCAGGATTTTGCCTGCAGCGAACACGAAAAGAAAATAACCAAAGATTTTTACCAAATAAGAAAGTAGGAAATGGAACCCAAAACTTCAATAAAACTGTTTGAGCAAAAACAGGTGCGCAGTATCTGGAATGAGGAAGAAGAAAAATGGGTTTTTTCTGTTATTGATGTCATTGAAATCCTCACCGGCACCCCAAGGCCAAGAAAATACTGGAATGCTTTAAAAACAAAGCTAAAAGCAGAAGGAAGTGAGTTGTCCCAAAATTTGGGACAACTGAAAATGCAGTCGCAGGATGGCAAATTTTATCTTACTGATGTAGCCGATACCGAACAATTGTTTCGCTTAATACAATCCATTCCATCGCCCAAAGCAGAGCCATTTAAAATATGGATAGCCAAAGTGGCAAGAGAACGCATAGATGAAATAGAAGACCCGGAAATAGGCATTGATAGGATGATGGAAACTTATCTTAAAAAAGGATACAGCAAAGAATGGATAAACCAACGCCTGAAAAGCATTGAGGTTCGTAAAGAGCTAACTGATGAATGGGACGAAAGAGGTGTTAAAAAAGGTCAGGAATACGCCATCCTTACCGATGAAATAACCAAAGCCTGGAGTGGCTTTTCGGTGAAGCAATACAAAAAATTCAAAGACCTCAAAAAAGAAAATCTACGGGACAATATGACTAATTTG
>JAUXXY010000133.1 GCA_030684735.1 Bacteroidales bacterium
TGCTTTCATCAGCAGAAGGTCGGCATAACGCATGTAGATGTAGTTGAGGTTGCCATCACCTTTGAGCGATGAAGGAACTTCGGAAAGCGGTTGCTGGTGCTTTTTGGTGAGATAACCTGTCGGCGACCAGGTGGCGCTGAAAGTTTCTCCGTTCAGCCAGGGCTGGCCATCACGGCCAATAGAAACGTCAAGGCGCGGGTCAACTTCATTGGTAGCGCTTCTTTCAAAAGCATCAACCAGGCTTTGCGTAGGAGCATTGAAATAATACCCACCTTCCTGTGAAGGTGCAAACCATTGGTTCAATGCACTTCCTGTAAATGGATTCTGGTTTGAAAGATGTTGAATCTCAAAAATGGATTCACTGCTGTTTTCGTTTGCGAGCCTGAAGATACCTGCATAATCAGGCAATAAACGATAGATATCGAGGGCTTCAACCTGCTGAAAGTATCCGATTGCGGCTGACCATTTCATCTGATACAAACTTACTTTCCCAAGCATAGCCAATGCCGCACCACGGGTAACCCGTCCTTTATCTGTTGCACTGTATGAAACTGGTAAAACAGCGGCTGCGTCTGACAGGTCTTTCTCAATCTGAAGATATATAGCGGATACTTCGCTCAAGGGCACGTGGATGGTCTCCTGGGTAAGCTGTGGAAGCAGTTTAAGGGGGACCTTGCCAAAAGTATTTGCCAGGTTGAAGAAGCTGTATGCCCTGACAAATTTGGCTTCTCCGATTATGCGGTTCTTCGGCGCCTCATCCATGGGTACTGCCGGAACATTGGCTATTACATTGTTGGCACGGGCAATGGATTCGTAGGCAAAACTCCAGTAATTGCTGATAATGCCATTATTGGCATCGGCATTGAATTCATCAATATAAGTAATTTCGGCCTGATCGCCGGGATTACCACCTTTTACTGCATCGTCGGAGGCGATATCTCCAAAAACCCATAATGCATTGCTAAAACTGCTGAAGGCAATGGCATTATACACTCCGTTCATTGCCTGAATGGCCTGTTTGTCGTTTTTGTAGAAGGTCGCAGAAGAAAAATCCCCATTCAGGTCTTCGGTCAGAAAATCGGTGCAAGAGTTTAGGGTGGTCATGAAAAAAACCAGCATAAGATGATAGACGAAGGTATCTGAAATTTTGATATAATTATTTTTCATAGCTCGATGTGATTAAAAAGTGATGTCTATTCCAAACATTACAGTCATTGCCGAAGGATAAGTTCCCCAGTCAATACTATTCGCGCGGTCGCCTTCATTTTTGGAGTTATCGCTTACGGTCATTTCCGGGTCAAGGCCGGGATACTTGGTGAGTGTAAGCAGATTGGTTGCAGACACATATACCCTTGCCAGCGATAAACTAGTAATTTTGAGAGTTTTAGCAAGAAAGGTATAACCAAGTTGTAGGTTTTTCAACCGCAGGTAGGAGCCATCTTCAAGAAAACGCGACGAAGGTCTGGCGTTGTTCGATTTGGAATTCCATGATGCCCTGGGCTGTGTGTCGGAGGTACCTTCACCTGTCCAGCGTTCATCAAAATAGCGCTGTGTAACAGTAAAGCCGCGGTAAAATCCTTCAATATCCTGGTTTATCTGCACATAGATTTTGTTTCCGTAAGCACCCTGGAAAAAAAGGCTCAGATCGAAGTTTTTATAATTAGTCGTTAGGTTGACCCCTGCAATCAGTTTTGGGATGGCACTGCCCATGTGTACACGGTCGCTGTTGTCAATACGAGCATCACCATTCTGATCTTTGTATTTTACATCGCCGGGTTTAATATTGTTACCCTGGAAGGCCGAGAGTAAAATCTCTGTTGTATTCTGGAATATTCCATCCATTTCGAGCAGATAGAAAGAGCCGATGGGCTGCCCAACTTCAGTCCTTGTGGCATAAATCCCTGTCTCAACCCTTCCTCCAAAGAGCGGAGCATCTAGCTTGAGTACTTCGTTGTGCAAGATGGTCAGGTTCCCTCCAATGGAGTAACCCCATTCGCGCTTTGTCTGACGGTAAATGGCTTCAAGTTCAATGCCTGTATTCAATACCGATCCACTGTTAATCCAGGCAGCTTCGGCATAACCTGTGGAAGGCGGGTTGGGCGCTTTTACTAACATATCTTCCGTAACTTTATAAAAACAATCGAGAGAAAAGGCAAATGCGCCTTTCCAAAGCTCAGCATCTACGCCCGCGTTGTACTGATAGCTTGTTTCCCACTTCAGGTTGTCGTTTCCGAGCGCAGTTTGTGCATACCCACCAGTTGAAACCCCGCCGAACGGATAGTTGAAATAGGGAGAAATCCTGTCGCTGTATGCATATAGGCCTATCTCCTGGTTTCCGATGGCGCCATAGCCGGCACGAATTTTAAGATTTTCGATCCAGGAAACATTCTGAAGGAAGTTTTCCTGTTTCAGCACCCAACCGGCTGAAAGTGAATAGAACGTTCCCCATTTGTTATTCCCTGAAAACCTTGAGGAGCCATCACGGCGCAGGGTTCCCGACAGATAATATTTCCCTTTGAAATCATAGTTTATCCTGCCGAAAAGCGAGGCCAGTGTCGAAGCATACTCGCTCTGGCTGCTGATCTTAATACCGAGTCCGTTACCAATAAAGATAAGCTCATCCTGCTGTACCGGAAAATCCATATCGTTTGCATACAGGGCTTTTCCGCTATTTTTAATAGCCTCAAACCCTAGCATTGCCGAAAAGTTATGCGATTCCCCGAAATTGGTTTCGTAATTAAACAGGTTATTGACCGTCCAGTTGGCGATGCGTTCACTTCCGATATTCAGGCTGTTCTTTGCATTGATGCGGTTCAGTGTCCCCCAGGTCGGGTTGAAACGGCGGCTGTAAGAATTTCGGTAATCCATCCCCAGGTTGGTCGTAAATTTCAGCTTTTTAGTTAGTTTGGCAGTGACATAGGCTTTGCCCAGATAACTGTCGTCTTTGCGGTTATTGTCGTTATGATCGCTCATACCTATGGGATTATATCCATCGCCAAGGTACGAATCGTAGATCTGCCTTCCAAAATATTCAGCAGGACGATCAATATAGGTTCCATCCTCAAACCGTATGGGGATGGCAGGATTACGGAAGAACGCATATCTTACCACACTTCCGCCGTTACCGCCATAACCGTCTCCTGAACTTCCTATGATATCATTGCTTGAAATCCCCGCCAGCATACTCAACCCTGTAGTAAGCCATTTATTCACTTCTGTATTCACATCAAGCCTGGCAGTTCCCCGGGTGTAGCTGGTCCCTTTTATAATGCCCTGCTGATCGAAAAATGAGGTAGAGATCATAAAATTGGTTGATTCATTCCCTCCCGACAGGGAGAGTTCGTGTGAATTAACCGGTGCAGTTATAAGTAGTTTATCTACATAGTTCACATTATCAAACCCTGCGGCATCTGTGGGGGTGATAAGGCTACGTTGCAGGCTTGGGGGAAGGAAGGCATTGTCGTTGGTAGTGGCTTCGTTATATATGGTGATATAATCGCTGGTATTTACCATTTTGGTGAGCCTGGTAGCATTCTGGAAGCCGGTCTGACCGCGGTAGGTGACCTTGGTTTCACCTTTAGTACCTTTTTTGGTTGTAATAAGCACAACCCCGTTGTTGGCACGTGAACCATATATAGCTGCTGCCGAAGCATCTTTGAGTACAGTGATATTCTCAATATCCCCGGGCGAAAGAATTTTAAGCGCATCAACCGAAGGGATACCATCAACGATATAGAGGGGGTTGTTGCTCGAATTGATGGAACCGGCGCCGCGGATGCGAACTGACACCCCTTCGCCGGGAGCACCGGTATTTTGTGTAACCTGAACTCCGGCTGCTCGGCCCTGCAAAGCTTGATCAACCCCTGCCACCGGCATCCTGGTGAGTTCTTCATTATTTACCTTGGTAACTGCACCCAATACATTGCGCTTTTTGGTAGTTCCATACCCGATCACTACCAGCTCATCCAGCATATATTGTTCGGGATAAAGTTTAACATCAACCACCGTGCGACTACCCGGGA
>JAUXXY010000136.1 GCA_030684735.1 Bacteroidales bacterium
CGCTCGGTGATGTCGATAGACAATATGAAAGCACCTTCGGGAACGGGTTCCATATGGAGATCAAACCAAGCTTTTGAACCATCCGGATAAATAAATTCGTTTTCCATTCCCTGCCGAACTCGTTCTATCATGCATTTTCGGAGTTTGTCAAACATTTCACTCTTTTCGATACCTGGATACTTTTCCATCATAGTGTGGTCGAGCAAATCCTCTTTAGAAGTTCGTCCTTGTTTGGTAGCAGCATCATTCACATATTTGTAACGGTAATCAAAATCAATGATCTGACATCCTTCCATCAAATTTTCTAAAGTGCTGCGATAGCGTTCCTCGCTTTTAGCCAATTCTGCCGTTCGTTCTTTCACGCGGTCTTCAAGCTCTTCGTTCAGTTTGCGTAGTTTCTCTTCAGCCTTTTTTCGTCCGACAACGTCTCTTCTCACAACAAAAAAGATGAACACGAGCAAAAGAACCTGCGCGCCAATACTCACGTAAATGATAAGCTGGTTGCGATTCGCCAGATGTGTTTCATTCTCACTTCTCGTTTGCATCAGCCGGCCTTCTTCTGCAAGCATCTGCGCAACGATAACACGGATACTGTCGGTGATCATCTTCGCAATGCCTATCGGATACAACAAACGTGCTTTTGCTTCCCCCTCCGTTCTTCTCGTGAAGATTCTCCGCTTGGAGAGTGCCATGCGCTCTCCGACAAGCTTTTCGAGCGATGCAAGGATCTTCTGTTGCCGTGGGTTATCAGCCGTTTGGGATCGTATGTTGTTCATGAGGGTGGGGAGTTCATCGAGTGCCTTGTTGTGTGCTACAAGGTAGTTGTCGTCGCCGGTGAGAACGAACCCACGGTCACCCGATTGGACTTCAATAACGTGAGAGAGAACGGCTCCAATCTGATTCCTTACCTCCTGGGTATTCTTCACCCACTCGCTTGCTTGAAGGAGAGATTGGATGCTTGAGACGGAGAGGATCGAGATAAAGATGATGATGGTGGCGATAGACGTGAGCCCGGCAAAGAGTTTTTGATCGATCGTGATGGGTGCACGCTGCCGTTTATAGTCGGTGAGTAGAATCCCGATGCTCAGAATGATAAAAGCGCTGGCTGCATGTACAGCCATTTTTGTGTAATCGTAGGCTCCGATCTCGGTCATTTGCAAGAGACCTGTTGCATAACCTACAAGCCCAATGACGCTGACTGTGATTGAAAAAGTTACAGAGAACAGAACTATAAATCTATTGAGATATTTTTTAAATGTAATAACAATGAAAGCAAAACCAAGCAACATAAAATTTAACGCCGCAGTGGGCGCCATCCTACTTGGGTATGGTGTTCCAATGATATCTGCCGGCACACTGAAAAGTATTTCGTCGATTCCAAGGTCCCAGCCAACAAGATATTCGCAACATGTAAGGAATCCGACAATCAGAACTATCGCCGCAAGGAAACGGACGAGTGCTCTCGAAATGTGCCCCGATTTCTGTAGGAATATGAGTGCCAGCCCCGAAAGAACAAATGCCGCCGCCGCATTGGCTCTCATTGGCACTGCGTTAGGGATAATGCTTTTGAGAATACCGATATCAAATTGCCAGCCGATGAGTACAAAAAGACCGATGGCTACTGTTATTGAACCCAAGGAGTATGTAATTGCCTGTATTGGAAACTTCTGAAACTTGTTTTGATTATGCATGTTGTATCCTCCGTAATTGATTTTTTTCTTTTCTTATGAGCTGCATTTAATGGGCGGGGGCGGTTGATGCAGTGGCGACCCTTTAATAATTGACGAAGTTACAGATAAATATGAAATATCAAATTATGATGAAGCTAATTGACAGGGGTCGCCATTGCATCAAACGGCCAGTTAAATGCAGTTTCGATGCCTACAGGGAATGTAACAGGTACATAGAATTTATCAGTCTTGTAACCGCCCCTTCCATTAAAGGCACGCGCAGCCTGTGGGCTTGGCCTTTGCGGGAGCAATTGCCTTTAACGACTGGGCTATGTTTTGTGCGGGATTAAATTGTACTTCATTTTCAAACTGTTACATTGTTTATTTATATTAATTTACTTTCAATTTTACTCCAAAACCCGTATTAAATATAGCCTTTATTAGGTACAGGTAGTTTTTCTCATTTTTGTCGCTTATCAACAAATTATAAAAACATTCTCAATCAAAGAATCTGTAAACATACCCTTTTATCCTAAAATGATTTATTTGTGTGTTGTGAAACATGCTTTTGGCAAACAGGGTTGGCAAGAAGGGCACGCTCTTCCCAACTTTTAGTCTATGTATCGGTATATGAGTGAAGGTGGGATATGCCTACCCTTGTATAGGTGGCTTAAGTGATATGTTACATGGTCTGCAGGTTTGGTTTATGCATTTGGATTGCATGAATGCAAATGAAGACATACATATTGATAAAATATTTTTTGAAACAGCTTATGAGATATGAAATAAATATTTCAGGATTTATTAAACAGATATCCATTATATTTACAGCCTCATTTACAGTCATAAATTTTGATCTATGCAAGTTTCTGTAACAAGAAAAGATGTTAAATTTTCTTCCGATCCCAGTAGGGTAATAGCCCGCTTTCTTTATACTAATGACGAAAGAAGCGCAAATGTAATCCGTCAGGTATTGGCTATGTCTGAAGACGAGGCAAATATCGCATTAAGTCAGGTGCTGAGAGGGTATTCCAAACGTCACAGAAACATTTCAAAGATATTTGAGATGCATTATAATAAATTGTCTCACTTGTTTAAAGAGCTGAAAATAAATTCAGGCAAGCCTGATCAATCACGAAAAATGCTTATCGGTTCGTATTTCACCATGGAATACTCCATTGAATCGGCGGCTTTTTTTAATCCATCCATAGTAGAAGATCCCGATCAGTCGGAATTAGGTCAGGATGAAAAAAGAATGATTTTAAGTTTCAGGGCAACCGGCGAAGGGCATATTTCCTCACTTGTTTTCCGTTCCGCTATTATTGATAAGAATAATAATCTGATTGTTGAACCTGTCGGCAAAATGCTGGCAGAAGCAGAGCGAATCAAAAGGTATATTTACCATAAAAAATCATTTATGAGGAAGTTGGATGAAATGCGTGATTTCGATAATAAAATTCCTCCTGTCTTTGTATTAGAAAATTTGGGCGACAGTTTTACTTATGGCGAATTGAAAAGGGCCGTAGAAGAAACAAGAAAAACACATCACCTTGCGGTAAATAAAGAATTAATCATTGATCAAATGATGTGGCTGGCAAAATCTCATTACGAACTTGAATTTTCACTTGATTCGGCAATTTCTGAGAGAGTTATTTTTCCAATTTCCGATACCGAAAAAAAAGGTATTGAAGATGCCCGCTTTGTCAAATTCACTGAGGATAACGGTAAGGTAACTTACTATGCCACCTATACTGCTTATGATGGCATAACCATTTTGCCGAAGCTGCTTGAAACAAAAAACTTTTACCAATTTAAAGTCAGACCCATTCATGGTGAAATTGCACAGAACAAAGGGATGGCATTGTTTCCCAGAAGAATCAATGGAAAATATGCCATGCTGTGCCGGATAGATGGAATGAATAATTATATATCTTATTCAGATAATATAAATATCTGGCACAAAGCCAAACCCATTCAGAAACCAAAATACCCATGGGAATTCGTTCAAATCGGGAATTGCGGATCGCCCGTTGAAACTGAAGATGGATGGTTAGTGATTACTCATGGGGTAGGAC
>JAUXXY010000141.1 GCA_030684735.1 Bacteroidales bacterium
GCTCCCGACAAGTTCTGGATACTTGCATGGTTTATCATCACCGCTTTTTCGGTTTTTATGACCCTTTTTTATTCGAACCTTATCGTACCATTATTCAACAAGCAAACCCCTCTCCAGGAAGGCGAATTGCGTGAAGCCATCACAACGTTTATTCAAAAAGCCGGCTTCAGATTAAAAAATGTGTTCGTGATTGACAGCTCCAAACGGTCAACCAGAAGCAATGCTTACTTCACCGGATTGGGTCCGAAAAAGCGCATTGTACTATACGACACACTGATCAACGACTTGGATAGCAATGAATTAGTAGCTGTGCTGGCGCATGAAACCGGCCACTATAAGAAAAAACATATTTGGGTAAACCTGATTGTTTCGGTATTGAACACTGGACTTACCCTGTTTATCCTTTCCTTTTTTATTTCCAGCCCTTTGCTTAGTGCTGCGTTGGGTGTCGAAAATCATTCGTTTCATATTGGCCTGGTGGCATTCGGTATGCTTTATAGCCCTATCTCATTTATTATTGGCGTTTTTGTCAATATGTATTCACGCATGGCTGAATATGAAGCTGATCGCTACGCAGGTAGTTTTGGTTTTGCCAGCCACTTGATCGCATCCCTTAAAAAGCTCACACAAAAGAACCTTAGTAACCTGACTCCGCATCCGTTATATGTGTTCTTCCATCATGCGCATCCTACTTTGCTGCAGAGGATTATGGCTATGAAGGGAAAAGAGTGAGCTTTTCTGTTTAATAAATGCTCAGGACAAATTGGGTTAATAATTTAATTATAAAACGAATATGAAAACAAATTCTAAAAAAATCCTACAACAAATCCAGGACGAAATTGACCGGAGAGGTGGGCAACTCAATTCAGAGGAAGAATTAAACCAGATAGCTGCTCAAATCATGCAACGGCAAAACAGCACTCCCCTTTCCGATTATGAGGGATTATCGCCTTATCAGATGCACATGTTATTGTACCAGCCTTTTGAACCCGGGTCGGTGGTGAAGTACAGATCTGTGATCAACGATGAAAAAGTTTTGTCGTCTCCGATGTTGATTGCGTGCTTTAAGATAGTAGAAGCCATTCATCCCCAAAAAGGGTTAAAGCTGACTCAAACAGGCAGGCTGCCACGGAAAATAGTGCATGATATTTACTCCATGAAACTATGTCCATCGAGATTCGAGAGTTTTTTTCAACCAAAAATCCTGAACGAAAGTGATTATCCTCTTGCTGCCACGGCTCATGCATTGTTGAAGTTATCAGGAATAATAAAGCATAAGACAGGCAAAATATTTGTGACTCGGGTGGGCAAGAAAGCGATAGGAAACAATCCATATATGTTTGAGTTGCTCTTCACCGCTTTTGTATCGAAATTTAATAAAGGGTATCTCGATTTTTATGGTGAAACAGATATCGGAAATATTGGCGTTCTATTCGTTTTATACCTGCTCCATAAATATGGACGGGAACTTAGGGATACAAATTTTTATGCCACAAAATATTTCAGGGCTTTTCCAACGCTCTATGGTGCAATTGATTACCCTTTCAGCCATAACGAGGATAATTCGTCCTCAAACAATTGCTTTACTCTGCGTGTGTTAAACCATGGATTGGTTTGGTTTGGCTTGGTTGAACAAGTAACCATCGTAATCAGCCTGATGCAACGCACCTACCAGGTGAAGAATGCGCTTTTATTTAACGAAGTATTTGAAATCAAATAAAGTGGAACAAAATGCAGCGATTATTTAAAACCAGCGAGCAAAACCTTCAATCATCGCTTGAAAGAAAAACCCCTAAGGATGTTGAGGGCATTGTAGGTTATTCAACTTTTTATAAAGGGAAGGATTATTTTGAAAATGACTTGGTAAGAAGTGTCCACTATGATTCTGCAAGAAACTCATTAAGCGCTGTTGTTGAAGGAACCCGAAACTACTCAGTCGTGGTAAGCCTTCATTCGGGTAGGGTAACGGCACAATGTAGCTGTCCGGTTGATTGAGATAAATCTCCGATCAACCGGTGATGTTTATTACCATAACATAACCGATGCCCTAAAACAAATAAAGCAAACAGATCCGGTATTGGCAAATAAACTCATCGCTGATATCCGGACTAACTACCACAAGAGACGGAATCTGATAGTTGGCAAACATGCTAGGAGACATCTTAATACAAATAAAGTTCCCAAATTGAGAATTATTTATTATTTTTGCATCACTATTAAAACTAAATGGAGAGAATATTTGCAAAGAGTACTTTGAGGGAGTATTGGGAGACACATCCTGACACAGAGCAGTATTTAAAAACCTGGTATGATACTGCAATGAGTTCGGATTGGAAAACTCCCGCAGATGTTAAACAGACATATTCAAATGCAAGTATTCTAAAGGACAGTCGGATAGTTTTTAAAATAAAAGGCAATTCGTACAGATTAGTAACAAAATTTCACTTTGAGAAACAATGGATTTTTATACGTTTCATTGGGGCTCACACAGAGTATGATAAAATTGATGCAAATACAATTTAACAATTACAGACATGATAATTAAACCGGTAAAAACAGAGGCTGATTATAGATTAGCGTTAAAAAGATTGGAAGAAATCTTTGATGCAACGATTGGAACTGAGGAAAGTGACGAAGCTGATGTTCTTGGATTGTTGGTTGATGAATATGAAAAAAACCATTATCCGATTGAACCCCCTGACCCAATTGAGGCAATTAAAATACGAATGGAAGAGATGCATTTAAAGCAAATCGACTTGGCAGAAGCGATTGGTGGAAAGAGCCGCGTTTCTGAGATACTTAACCGAAAACGCAAATTGACAGTTGAGATGATACGCAACTTGACAACTATGTTGAATATTTCACCTAGGGTATTAATAAGTGATTATAAATTGACGCTTTAAGAAAAGCACGATTTGCCAACACATAGTATAAAAAATTTCAGGGACAGTATCTTATTCAAAGCTTGTAGCCCCTTCAACTTTCGTGTTGGTTGTCAGATAATCGCCCGCAATCGGCAACTTTTCATACCACCAACGCTATGCTTTCGGAGTTATAAAAAACAGGTTCATCATTAATATGCTTCCCTATGGGTCAGATTGATTGATATTTATCACATCTCCACCAAATTTATCTCACCTTTTGCAAATAGCGGTAAAAATCGCTGTTTGTTGTGATAATCAATGTGGTCTTATCATCTAACGATTTCTCGAAACTTTCCATCGTCCTTAAAAAATCATAAAGCTCGCGTGTCTGAGTATTTCGATTGTAAGCGGCAGCATATATATTGGTAGCTTCAGCATCGGCGCGGCCTCTGATTTTCTCAGCCTCGCGAACGGCTTCAGATTGGATCTTTGCCAGGTCACGTTCCTTGTTGCCTTGTATCTTGCGGGCTTCGCCCTGCCCTTCGCTACGAAACTGATCGGCAATGCGGTTACGCTCGCTGATCATACGGTCGTAAACCCTCGCACGCACTTCTTCAACATAGTTGATACGTTTGAACCTGAAATCAAGGATGCGGATTCCAAGATCGCTGGTGCGCTCGTTGGCCTTGCTCAGCACAAGCGCCTCAATCTTATCGCGGCCCACCGAGATGTCTTCAAGGTGCTCAATTTCTTCCATGTAATCCTCTACTACCTCGGGATCGCGATTGATTGATCGTACGATCTCCAGCAGGTCGTGGCTGGCCACGGCAATACGCGTTTCGCCGTCGAGAATATCGTCGAGGCGCGACTGGGCCGAACGCTCATCACGCAGACGGATAAAGAACTGCAACGGGTCGGTGATGACCCAGCGAGCGTAAGTATCTACAAAAATAAAGCGTTTGTCTTTGGTAGGCACCTGGTTGGGATCGCCGTCCCATGCGAGATAGCGTTTGTCGAAAAATTGCACTTTTTGGATAAAAGGCACTTTGAACTGCATACCCGGTTTGGTGCGTGGATCTCCTACAGGTTTGCCAAACTGGGTAATAATGGCTTGCTGGGTCTCATCGAGAATAAAAAACCCACTCCCTACTACAAAGGCAAACAACACAAACATGGCGATCATTAGAATATATAACTTTTTCATGGGGCTGCTTTTTTAATGGTTTCTAAATTGAGCAATGGCAGGATATTGTTTCCTTTTTCATCCAGAATGATCTTGTTGGCCATGCGAGGCAGCACTGTTTCCATGGTTTCGAGATAAATACGCTTCTTAGTAACCTCCGGAGCTTTGATGTAGGCCTCATAAATGGAGATGAACCTGGCGGCTTCACCCTTGGCACGGTTCACACGGTTAAGAGAATAAGCTTCAGCCAGTTGGATTGTTTCCTCCGCTTCACCACGTGCACGGGGAATCACACGATTGTATTCTGACTCAGCCTCGTTGATCAGGGTTTCTTTTTGCTGCTGGGCCTGGTTCACAGCATTGAACGATGGTTTCACTGATTCGGGTGGGTTGACATCCTGCAACACCACCTGATCAATCCGGATTCCATTTTCGTATTCGTTGCACATCTGTTGTAGCAACACCTCCACAGATGTTGCTACCTCCTGGCGGCCAAAGGTGAGCACTTCGTTTACGGTGCGGTCGCCAACAGTTTTGCGCACAGCGGCTTCGGCCATGTCGCGCAGGGTTTGTTCGGCATTGCGAATCTTAAACAGGTACTGGTAGGAATTGCTGATGCGATACTGCACCACCCAT
>JAUXXY010000173.1 GCA_030684735.1 Bacteroidales bacterium
TGGCAATATATCCAAGCATGAAAAATGCCCCATCGGAATTCCTGAATCCTCCAGGGAGTGCAGCCGCTCCAAAATCATCAGTTCCATAATATAAGTTATTCTCTTCCCAACAGGGATGGATGATTGTGGCGCATGCTCCCCCCAGTGGTGAATTAACCGTGCGACACGATTTCATTTTTTTCCCGGCTACTTCCAATCCACCACCAAGGATGCTATAGGCTATTATCATATCATCCATTGCTGGTACCTTCCAACCGATCGGGCACAATCCGTTTGCATTGTTCACTGCATACCAGTTGTAAAGTGCACCATATTTGTCTTTCCACGATGCAGCGTTTTCATACCATACATAAGCGCCATTAAGGTCGTTAGACCACTGGGAAGCATTATCCAGGTTCGGGATGGGGCTTCCATTCCTATATTTGGTTGTTTTCAGATTTTCACCTATCCAGCACTGGCTGCCGAAATTTACGGTGTTATACACATTTCCGTCGGCATCGGCTACAATCAGCGGACAAAGGGGGAACAACCGCTCGATACCGAAAGCACTCCCCGTGCTATTGGTAGCGTAGGCCTTGTAATAATAGGTTTTTGCGGGGTCTAACCCCGAAAGGGTAGTGGTGAAATTTCCCAAGCCACTCCCAACTGCTACTTTGGTGCCAGTGAATTCAGGGTTTGGCGCTAAACCCCAGAATACACCACATTCGGTCACTGCCGAACCTCCGTCGGAAGTCACATTTCCGCCAATGATAGCAGAAGTTGGAGTTACCAGGGTTGCAGCAGTTGTGGTGACAGATGGCAAACCTATCTTTCCCATTGTTTCATCGAGGCTCCATGCCAGGGACTGAGTATTGATGCTGCCTATTAAAAGTAACATCAACATGGTGGACAAAAAGATGTTGGTTTTCATAGGATATTTGAATTAGGGCGTGTTGTGATGGAAGCTGAATTCAAGTATAACTATCATGGCGGGTATCACCGTGGCAAATATAGTCAATTAAAAAGGTTGATGCAATAAGCGCTGCGAACACCGCAACAGATGATGAAAGTGAAGCGTAGCACAGGATTAGTGCATGGTGTTTATCAACTTGAAAGTTTTATAAAAAGGAACACTACCCTGAACACTGACCCTGAGAAGATACAATCCCTGGTTACGATTGCCAGGTTCAGGCATCATCGTGTCGAGTGCAACCAAATGAACTCCGGCAGGAAATGACACAGGTTTCCCCATAGAAATACATCGTCCGGTGAGATCGAAAAGTTCTGTCAGCACGTTTGATTGTACGGTTAGGTGCAGTCGCAGGGCGATTTTCCCTGTTTCAGGGTGGCGAGTTAGCTCAAGGATGGGGTTGGTTTGGTGCATATCATCTGGCCTGCCAGAGATGATGAGCGTTACCTGGCCATTTACGGCCGATGTAAGTATATCAGACCCCAGCGGTTCAAAAACGGACGCTTGGGTTATTATGAGCGGAAATTGCCCCTGCAGGTTTCCGGTAAGGAGCTTACATCGCAGCACGGTTCCCTGGTTTCCGGAGAAAGGGCTGTTTGTGGGTGAATTGGACTGAAGAGATAAAAGATTCCCGTTAACTGCGGCGGAAAGCTCATGGTTGGTTTCGCGCCCGCTCAATTGTGCAGATCCCTGGAGGTATGGCATTTGAGATGGAAATTGAATCGTACAGGTAAAAGCGCTAAAGGCGTGCTTGTTGTTAATACCGATGCTGATGGTGATGGTATCATTCAGGTAGGCCGTGTCGCCCTGAATCGTCATCACATTGTCGTTTTGCCTGAGGATATGGAGTGTCATGTTATCCTGGGCTGGGTTACATGGAGGGTTGGCCGTGGCAGACAGTATAAATGAAACTACTCCGTTGGCGATGTCCATCAGTCCGGGTGTATAGGTGGGATGCAGCAGCGCAGGATTATTGAACAAACCGTCGCCGTCGGTATGCCAGGATAAAGTGTTATAGTGTTGCGCTGAGGCACCCGTTATCTGCAGGCTGTTTCCGGCGTGTACAAAACGGTCAATGCCTGCAAAAACGACAGGTAGCGGCACTACTACCACGCTGTTGGTGCCCGATGCTATTTGATATCCATCAAATACAGATAAGAGGTATTGAGTATTTTGTTGCGGATAAACAACGGGTGATGGATTGCCGGAAATGAAGCCTGCCGGCACACTCGACCAATAAAACAACGGAAACCAGCCTCCGCCACTGATCACAGCATTGAGCTGAACGGCATCTCCGGTACAGATATTATCAGGGGTTGCACTCACTGCCACAAAAAGCGTCCCCATCACGTTCACTGCCCCGCTGAGAGTGCCAGTGACGATATTTATGGCCTGGGGGTCACCAATCACCACATTGTTTGCCAACAAAACATGGTTGCCTGGCGTGGCCGCAGCTGTAAGCTTGATAGTGGCTATTGACCCATTGTTTCCAAGAAAAAGCTTGTTTGCAGGTGAATAACTTAATACGCGCAGCACATTGCCTTGCAACAGGCTGGTCGAAATGGTGTGATCAACCTTTCGTGCAGGGTTGAGGGCTACGGAGCCTGTAACGTAACTAAAATCTGGTGGCAGGGGAATATCAACCTGGAACGAAATGAAAGGGTCCTCATTGTTGATGATAATGTTGATAGTGACTGATTGTGAGGGAAAAGTTTGCACCGAATCGAGTTTAAGTATGTTCGACCCTGCAACAGCGTAGTTGAAAGAGAATATAATTACCAGCAAGGCCATCCGATGGACGAACGCAAAAGGGGAAGCCTTGGGCACATGGAACAGATCGTGTGTGTTCGGATGGTTTCCGAAATTTCTATTCATGTTGGGTAATTAATTCAGTTCTCAAAATTAAGCAACCTGATGAGAAAATATCTTTTTTTCTAATAACGCAATTTATCTTTTCTTAATACGTAACTTTGAATTATGATGGAAATTATTGCCTGGGTTGGTTTTTCACAGAGTCTTTTTGCGGCCATCCTCGTTATGGCCAAAAGGAAGAACAGCGTATCCGATAAGATTTTATCGGCATGGCTATGGCTTTTAGCCATTGAATTTCTCACCCTTGCCCTCGACTACAGGGTCTTGGGAAAACCTTTGCTTTCGGGTTCTTTCCTGCTTATCAACCCGGCATTTTTTCTTTATGTGGCCTCGCTCATAAAAGAAGATTTCAGATTACGGTGGACGCAATTGTTACATCTTGCTCCTTTTGTTTTTTTCGAAACCTTTGCTTATGTAATCTATCAGCATTTCTCGCTCGAAGCTTATTTTAGCGGGGAAAGCCGCCATTGGTA
>JAUXXY010000184.1 GCA_030684735.1 Bacteroidales bacterium
CCTCAGCAATGGCCAAGCCGTTGTTTCCAATAATCCGTTTTTCGGTTGCATCGGATGCGGGCATTGCATGGCCATTTGCCCCACAGGAGCTATCGAAATTCATGGGCGTGAAATCTCTTCCGATTATCTCTTCGATCTTCCTGCAAGTACTTCAGCATCAACATACGATCAATTGCTTCACTTACTGCAACGGCGCAGAAGCTCTAGGGAATTAAAGGATACTCCTGTTGACAAGGAATCAATCAATAAGATTTTGGAAGCAGCCAAAACAGCCCCAATGGGATTGCCGCCATCCGATGTGAATGTGTTGATATTCGATTCTAAAGACAAAGTCAGGGCGTTTGCTAAAGATTATTGCGATTACCTGGAAGGCATGAAGTGGCTTGTTTCCAAATGGTTTCTTGCTTTGATGCGACCATTCTGGGGCAAATCATACGACGAAATGTTCAAAGGGTTTGTCAGGCCTGTGTTTCGTATTTATGTTGAAAATATGAGGAAGGACATCAACTTTGTGAATTATGATGCCCCACTGATGATGTATTTTTATGGTTCGCCATACGCTGACCCTGCTGACCCTATTATTGCTGCCACATATGCCATGCTTGCAGCTGAATCACTAGGTTTGGGAACCTGTATGTTAGGTGGAATTCATCCTTTAATACAGTCCGGAAAACGAGCCAGGAAGTTTAGAGAAAGCTATGGAATCAAATATCCCAGCAGGGAAGGCTTGTTTGTGATTTTCGGATATCCGGACGTACAGTATAAGAAAGGTATTCGAAGGAGTTTTGCGTCAGTTACAAATTACAAATAAGGATCGGTGGAAAAAATGTGAGAGATTAGGATTCCGCGATACTAAAAAATCAAACCACTCTATCGTCAATCGTGATGATTGTTGATTATTTTTGCAACAACAAAGATATCATGAACTCAACAAGTATCTCCATCCTCTACCACAACAACGGCAAAGGCCTGTTTGCCTGTTGGATATGCTGATTTTTTTAGCTTTTCGTTAAATCTTCCCATTTTCTCCTTTTATCATTATTTCGACATGCTAGGGTTGGTATTCGACATACGCAGTTTTGCTGTTCACGATGGCCCGGGAATACGTCAGACGATATTCTTCAAGGGCTGTCCCCTGCGTTGCGCCTGGTGCCATAATCCTGAAGGCCAGGAGGATGCGCCTGAACCCATGTTTATGAGCCGCAGAATAGGTAAAACTTCTTTTTCCAAAGAAGAAACCGCTGGTTCTTGGCGGAGTGTGGAAGATATCATGGTGTGCGTTAAGGAAGATATTCCTTTTTTTGAAGAATCGGCAGGAGGCGTGACTTTATCCGGTGGCGAACCCCTGATGCAGCCTGTTTTTGCCCGGCTGCTTCTCAAAGCTTGCAAGGAGCTTGGCATTCACACCGTTGTTGATACCTGTGGCTTTGCTCCACCTAAAGTCTTTGAATCGTTAATGCCTTATACCAACCTCTTTCTTTACGACCTCAAATTGGCAGACCCGAAACAGCATATTCAATGTACAGGCGTTGGCAACGAGCTTATAATCAATAACCTGAAAATGTTAGCCAGTAGCGGAAAAAATATCATTATCCGTATTCCGCTCATTCCGGGGATAACTGATACCGTCTTAAACTTAGCAGGGCTTCGGCTAATAATTGCCACCCTGCCGAGTATCACACGCATAGACTTGCTGCCCTACCACACTGTGGCACAGGGAAAATACCAGCGTATGGGCAAGCTTGAGCCTTTGCAGGGCAAGGCAAAGTACGATAGAACCAAAGCCGAACAAATCAAAATTTTCTTTCAACATCTTGCGCCGATAGTAAGTATTGGCGGTTAATACTATTGCAATGAAAGAGAGAATCAAATTACTACGCGAACAAAGCCTGCAAGCCATTAATACGTTATCGGCCGAAAGGGCACTGTTGGTCACACAGTTCTATAACCAGCCCGGAATCGAGTGTTTTTCCGCTCCTGTTCAGCGGGGCCTGGCTTGCAGTTACATCATGAAGAACAAATCCATCTGTATTCTTCCCGGCGAACTCATTGTAGGCGAGCGCGGGCCATCACCCAAAGCCACCCCTACCTATCCCGAGGTGTGCCTGCACTCGCTGCAGGACCTCGATATCATTCACTCACGCCCCAAGGTGTCGTTCAGGGTAGATGAACACACCCGAGATGCTTACCGCGATGTGGTGATCCCGTTCTGGACAAGTAAAACCATGCGCGACCGTGTTTTTGATACCATGACTATTGAATGGAAAGAAGCATACGCTGCCGGGATTTTTACCGAGTTCCAGGAGCAACGCGCACCAGGTCATACCGTTGCAGGAAAAAAACTTTTTGCCAAAGGAATAAGCGATCTGAAAGAAGATATTCAACTCAGTAGGCAAAGCATAGATTCTCAAGGTGATGCATATACCGATGAAAAACTTGAAGAACTGGAAGCCTTAGAAATCGTAGCTGATTCCATCGTGGTTTTTGCTCATCGTCATGCTGAAAAACTTGAAGAACTTGCATGCAGTGAACAAAATCCAACCCGTCAGGATGAATTACTTGAGATGATACGCATCTGCCGCCGGGTTCCCTTTTACGCACCGCAAACATTCCACGAAGCATTACAGCACTACTGGTTCATACATGTCGGAGTTATTACTGAGCTAAATCCTTGGGATTCATTTAATCCAGGGCGACTTGACCAGCACCTCTTGCCTTTCTATCAGCAGGACATAGCTAACGGAAAACTTACAAAAAAAAAGGCCGAAGAACTTTTGCAGGCTTTCTGGATCAAATTCAATAACCACCCTTCTCCACCAAAAATGGGAGTTACCGCACTCGAAAGCAATACCTACACCGATTTTGCCCTCATTAACCTTGGCGGCCTTACCGAAGATGGCCTGGACGGCGTAAATGAACTGACTTATCTGATCCTCGATGTGATTGAAGAGATGCGCCTGCTGCAACCCAGCTCTATGGTGCAGGTGAGCAAGAAAAACCCAGACCGTTTTTTGAACCGGACATTACAGATCACAAAAACCGGATTTGGGCAACCTTCATTTTTTAATACCGATGCCATAATACAGCAACTGCTCAACCAGGGCAAGTCGCTCTCAGATGCGCGTAACGGTGGTGCCAGCGGATGTGTTGAAACAGGAGCTTTCGGAACGGAGGCCTACACCCTGTCGGGATACTTCAATCTCAATAAGGTGCTGGAAATTACCTTGCATGATGGCCGGGATCCGGAAACAAACAAGCAAATCGGTTTACAAACAAGCAAAGCTGAACAACTCAAGTCATTTGAGGAATTCTACACTGCTTTTGAAAAACAGTTGCAGTACTTCATTGATATCAAAATAGTGGGAAACAACGCCATTGAAAAACTATATGCCAACCACATGCCTGCACCTTTTCTTTCCTTGTTCATAGATGATTGTATAGCCAATGCCGTAGACTATAATGCCGGTGGCGCCCGATACAATACAAGCTATATCCAAGGTGTGGGGTTGGGAAGCATCACCGACAACCTCACGGTCATTAAAAAGTGGGTTTACGATGAAAAGTTGCTGGATATAAGTGATTTGCTTAATGTGCTGGAAGCAAATTTCAAAGGATTCGACGAACTCCGCTTTCGGGTTATCTACGAAACACCAAAGTGGGGCAATAACAACAACCAAGCCGACCAACATGCTGTTAGGGTATTCAACAGCTTCTATCAATGTGTGAACGGCCGGCCATCATACCGCGGAGGGGTATTTAGAATCAATATGCTGCCAACCACAAGCCATATTTATTTTGGCAGCAAGATGGGTGCCATGCCCGATGGGCGCCTTGCTTATGAGCCGCTGAGCGAAGGCATCAGCCCTGTGCAGGGTGCCGACCACTGTGGGCCTGTGGCTGTGTTGCAATCGGCTTCTAAAATTGATCACATCAAGACGGGTGGAACATTGCTGAATCAGAAATTTTCACCTTCGTTTTTTTCATCCCAAGAGGCTATCACCAAATTAGCGGCCCTTATCCGCACCTATTTTTGCTTGGATGGACACCACATACAATTTAACGTTATAGATGTAGAAACCTTACGCCAGGCACAGAAACATCCCGAGAAGCATCGCGATTTGATTGTCAGGGTGGCAGGCTATTCCGACTATTTCAACGACTTGGGCGAAGCCCTGCAAAATGAAATTATCCGGCGAACTGAACACGAAAGTGTGTAGTATTACCAGCTACTGGTGTTGAACTTACCCCGTTGGAAGGTTTTACAAAGCAGCCTCCCGAAAAACACATCACAAAAGAAATAATTAAAATCATTATTGTCCGACAAAAATTGAAAAATATTTTTCTCATTTGTAATTATCTGATAATCAAAGACAATAATTTCAGTTTTCATAATTCTCAAAAGTAAGCCCCCTCAAAAAGAGTGGTTTGCCTCACCCTATCGAAGGTTTTCTACCAGTCCTTATCCGGATTTTCGAGGAAATTTAGCAGATGAATGTTGTGAACAGGTGAATTTTACAGAAACTGACCAGTTTTAAGAACGCCCAACTTCTTTTCAGCGTTTTTTGTATTACTGTCATCAGCAAATTGGCAATCAGCGTACAATAGATTTGAATTTTGATGGCGTTCTCATTGTCCCCAAGGAAATATTTCATCTGGCTGAGAATATTACTATTCAAACAAAAATTGACCTTTTTTCAAACGATCTGAATAAACCTCAAAACGTTGATGTAAGCTGGGAAGCCTTGCTACTTATGAAGGCTACAGAATTTATCACCCTAAGCTTGACAACACAACTTATTTATGACGATGACATCATGATTGTGGATAAAGATGGCAAAAAAGGCCCTCGCACCCAGTTCAAAGAAGTTTTAGGTGTTGGATTGTCGTACATGTTCTGAAATTTTTCAACTTTGTTACGTAGGGCCTGTCCTGTCAGGTTCGTTTTCGATAAAATGTAGTACCAACTAAAAACAAAAACCCATGAGTCTATTAAAAGAATTCAAAGCTTTTGCCATGCGTGGCAATGTGGTTGATCTGGCTGTTGCCGTGATCATCGGTGGTGCTTTCGGTAAAATCGTCAGCTCCTTTGTGAACGATATCCTCATGCCTCCTCTGGGCGTATTATTAGGTGGTGTTGACTTTAAGCAACTTGCCTTAACCATCAAGGCTGCTGTCATAGAAACACCTGCCGTTACCTGGAACTACGGTATGTTCATTCAGAATGTGATTGACTTCCTGATCATAGCTTTTGCCATCTTCATGATGATAAAAGCCATGAGTGCCACAAAGAAAAAGGAAGAAGCCCCGGCCGAACCTCCTGCACCCCCTGCTCCAACAAAAGACCAGGAATTGTTGGTCGAAATCAGAGACTTGCTGAAGAAGAAATAATTTTTTGAGTATAAGCCTGAATCCGTGAAGGTATTCGTCATTGCGAGGCACGAAGCAATCTCTCCGATTATAAAGGGATTGCTTCTGTCGCTGTGCTCCCTCGCAATGACGGTGAGTTTATAATTTCATTCATGGATTAAGGTATAAGGATAAAAAGCGGGCACCGGTTTAGAACGGCCACCCGCTTTTTGTTTTCAAGCAAACTCAATAATAATGAGTCTTATCGTTCAGATGTGGAATTCGTGATTATTGAATAGGCATCGAGAGGTGTATCTGTACCAGTTTCCATTGCCCGTCTTTCTTTACCAACACCCCTGTGAAGCGAATACCTTCATATTTTTTTGCCACACCCTCGAGCAGGAAATTGTAGTTGAGAATCTGCGAGAACCATGCAGTAGTGCATGTTTCATTAATTCTTATGGTTTGGTTGCGTGCCGAGATATAAGTGTCTTTGAATGAGTTAAACTGCCTGCGATAAGCATTTCTAAGATCTTCCCAACCCAGTATTTTTTCTCCTGCATCGGTACCAAAAGCCACAATGGGCTCGTCAGTAGCCCAAATCTCTTCGATTAATTGCAGGTTTTGGGTTTCATTAGCAATGATGTACTTCTCAAGTACCAAAAGGATTTTTATTTCTTCCTCATTTCTCTTTTTTTGACTTTCCTGTGCAACTAAAACGCTACCCAGCAAAAGCAACAAGGCAATTGTAAATAGTTTTTTCATGATTCCTCCTATGAGTTTGGTTTATAATTTATAGAACCGAATTTGTTTTCAAACTTTCCTAACGCATTACCTGTTCAAAATTACGATAAAAACATTCCTTGAACGAATTTACTGAAAAATAGTTGAACTTATTGGTCAATCAATAAATCGAAGGCTCATTTTCCCGGAGTTGCACATACTTTCTTCCCAAGATGTTACCTTGTAGAATTGATGGGTGTAGCAGCCCAAGTCATCCAGGGAGCAGGGTGTGGCAATATCCTTACCAAAAGTGACCTGAATTGTAATGGCCTCATAACAGGATACGTTGAATTGTACGCGGTTCAATCTTTTTCATCGCGTTCCATCTCGCGACGCTGATCTTTTGTTTTCAAGGTTTGTCGTTTATCATACATTTTTTTACCCTTGGCAATGGCAATCTTGAGCTTTGCTAAACCTTTTTCGTTCAAAAAAAGCAAAACAGGGATCACCGTAAAGCCTCTCTCGTTGATCTTAATGGTGATCTTCCTGATCTCACGGCGATTGAGCAAGAGTTTGCGGTCGCGCTTGGGCTCGTGGTTATTATATGATCCGTGTTCGTATTCAGCGATGTGCATATTTATTACGAACAACTCACTACCGATTACATTGCAATAGGCATCGTTGATACTGGCTTTCCCTGCTCGTATGGATTTGATTTCCGTTCCGGTTAGCTGGATACCTGCCGTAAACTCTTCGAGCAGGAAATATTCAAAACCTGCTTTTTTATTTCGGATATTGACTGAATTGCTCATAAAAGATTCTGGTACAAACACCGGCTTCCTGGTGGACAAAGATAAACAATACGTACTATTCCTGCTCAGAGGCGCACATTAATCCCAACCATGTAGTGAATGCCCGCCTGCGGAAAATATCCATCTATCGCCTCATGCTTTTCCCCGGAAATGTAACGATAGATCCAGGCGTTGGTTTCGTATTCTGAGTTCAGTAAATTAATGATATGCAGCATAACTTCGGCATTACGAACAAGAGGTAGATTGATTTGGTAGATAAATCGCAAATTGTTCACAAAATAAGGGTCGAGCTTGCGTTCTTCGCTGGCCGTATTGTCAATATATTGTTTTCCAACATATTTCGAGTGCAGTGTGATAGATAGACCCTTCAAGGGCATATAAGTGAGCTGACTGCCGGCTACTACATTGGGCGAAAACGATAATTGCGTTTTCCCGATTTCGTTTTCAATTTGTGTGCCTTTGTCCCAATCGTCCACATATTCGGTGAAGCGGGTGATTATATTACGGCTAAGGCTGAGGTTGGCATTCCATTGCAACCATGTAGTGGGTTTCAGGGCAGTTTCTATTTCAATTCCCCTACGATGGCTTTCGGGCACATTGGTCATTACCGCAGCACCCACATCATTAATTTTTCCGGTAAGAACCAGTTGGTCAACGTAATACATATAGAATATGTTTACTGACAGCCCAAAAACAGATGAGTTGTATTTGTATCCGACCTCAATATCATGGAGCGTTTCCTGGGTGGGCAGGGGTTGTTCTGGATGTGCATCGGTGAAGTTCGACCGGTTGGGCTCTCGACCGGAATTGGCATAAGATGCAAACATTTTATTACTGGAATTTGGTTCCCACATTAACCCGAATTTGGGATTCAGGAAGCTAAAAGTATGCTGCTGTGTGATGTCGCGCAGGTCGTCGTCAATACCATTAATTATAAAGTTGATGGTGCGGTATTGCACATCGCCAAACAATCGCCACCCACGTTCGAAATGCCATATAGCCTTTGCATAAATGTTGAAATCAGTCTTTTGGCCGGTGTTGTCGTACCAGCGGTGGTTGATATTTGTTGCGGCAAGGTATTTGGCCCAAATTACCGTACCGTAATGATCGCCGATGTACTGGTTAAGTGAACCACCTAGGGTGAGTTGCAAACCTTGTAGCTTGTAATTCGATGACCACACCATACCATAAAAATTATTATCGAGAAACTTTCGACGCACCAGGTTGGTTCTTTTTATCAGGCCCCCGGGGAAGAAAAGGGTGTCGCCTGCATACACCAGGAAATTTCCGGGGAGTAAAACATTGGGTAGACCATAGTCCGCAAATTTGCGATTTTCCTTGTATTGCTCATAATAGCCCAGGCCGCGCGTATAGTGCAGCCCCATAAACAGATTAAGGTGGCGATTGGGTTCGTGTGTCAGGAACAGCTGGTAATGGTCTTGTTTGTAATTGTCGGTTTCGTTTTCGTAGTAAGCCTTTTCTCCGTTGGGCAAGGAGTATTCGCCAATACCATTGTAGGTGCGATAAGTGCTAAGCATATTGGATGGCACTCCATCCCAGGCTTGGTAAGTATGTTGGTCGCCGGAAAATAATTTAGCCCTGACAATGGTTTTCCTGCTATGATAAGCAGCGGTAATATAGTAAGATTGCAGGTTCGCCCATGCCCGGTCAATGTAGCCATCGGAAGTGATTTTTGATAACCTGCCGTCGAAAGTAAAGTTATTATTTAATATGCCTGAACCAAACGATATGCTATTGCGCCATGTATTAAACGAACCATAACCGGTTGATAGTTCAGCATAGGGATCAGCGTTGAGCCGATGTGTTTGCATATTGATGCTCGCTCCAAAGGCAGCAGCCCCGTTAGTAGAGGTTCCAACTCCGCGTTGCACCTGTATATTATCAACCGACGACACAAAGTCAGGCATGTTTACCCACCACACTCCATGCGATTCGCTGTCGTTTAGCGGAATACCATTTACAGTTATGTTGATACGGTTCATATCGGTTCCACGAATCCTTAAACTGGTGTAGCCTACCCCCGTTCCGGCATCGGAAGTGGAAACCACAGACGGCAGCGATTCGAGCAGCATAGGTATATCACGGCCCATGTTAAGTTGTCGTATCTCCATATTTGTCATGGTGCTGTGCGATACGGGGGTATGATCGCCGGCACGTGTTGCGCTGATCACTACCTCATCGCTGAGGATAGGCTTACGAAGCAACCTGATGTAAATAATTTTTGAGGCTTCAAGCGTTAATAGTTCCTGATGAGATTCATAACCTATAAAACTTACCTTGAGCCTGTAATTACCTGTACGAAGGTTGTTAATCTGAAAATAGCCCAGGTTATCAGTGAGGGCGCGCAACAATGTGTTTTCAAATACAATGTGTGCACCGCTCAAGGCTTCGCCTGAGTCAAAATCGGTAACGTATCCACTAAGCGTTGATTGCGGTGAGGCTGCCAACGAAACTCCTATTAGCAAGGTTAATAACACCAGCTTTTTCATATTTTTTCGATCTTGTTGGTTAAACTTCAGAAGGCATACAGAGGCAAATGCCCCCTTTAATAAAGTTTACCCTTTCCCTTCGCCGGCATTACCCGGATCAGGTTCGATGGGTTTGATCTCAGCCCGTAATATTCAGGCACCCCTTGTGTTGAGAACGATGATGCAAAGATACGAACGATTGGTTCAGAAAATGAAATTTTCTGACACTGCCTTCGTGTTGGTTAAACACAATTTAAGTGATGCGCCAATCTATTTCTTGTTGGCCCGATTGCCTAAGCCAGGCATTGGTTTTCGAAAAATGCCGGCAACCATAAAACCCCCGTGATGCAGATAAGGGCGATGGATGTACTGCTTTCAGCACCAAGTGTTTACTCGTATTAATCAGCGATTCTTTTGCCTGGGCATAATTTCCCCAAAGCAGGAAAACAACATTATTTTTCTGATCGTTGATGGCGCGGATCACGGAATCAGTGAAGATTTCCCAACCCCGGTGCTGATGCGATCCGGCCTGGTTGGCTCGCACGGTAAGGGTAGCATTGAGTAGTAGTACGCCTTGCCGGGCCCAACTTTCGAGGTTTCCTGTTTGTGGAACAGGAATGCCCAGGTCGGTCTCAATTTCCTTGAAAATATTTTCCAGCGAAGGGGGTTTTGGTATGCCCTTGGGCACCGAAAAACACAACCCATGCGCCTGTCCCCGACCATGATAAGGGTCTTGGCCGAGTAAAACAACCTTCACCTTATCAAAAGGCGTGTGATTGAAAGCAGAAAAAATCAAGCTGCCCGGTGGATACAGAGTGTATTTCTTTTTTTCCCCGAGCAAAAATTGTTTAAGATTTGCAAAATAATCGGCCGAAAACTCATTGGCAAGTACACTTTTCCAGCTTTCAGCGATCATGGGGTTCACTTTTTCCATGGTTGTCGTTTTTCTAACTGATCAAAACAATAATTTGAGCATCTGCAAGTTATAAAAATAAACGATTCATTTATCTTTACTACCATAATCATCAAGAATTTTAAATTTCAAAGATGAGAACAAAATATCAGAAAGACAGCTATAACAAGAGTCTTATTGCATTGATTGTTTTGGTTGTTTTTGCGTTTACACTGATATCTTCCTGCAAACCACGCGAAAAATGTGCTGCCTTTGGCGAGCACAAACGATTCAAAGTGGAGCATCCGTATTGAAATACGTTTTTCATTAGGTTTCTACTCAGCAGCAGCCCTGCCTACTGCTACTGCTACTGCCGCTGCCTCCTGCCGCTGCCTCCTGCTACTGCTACTGCCGCTGTATTTATGTCCGCTCAAAGTATAGCACATTTAATACGCGTTTCTATTTTAGCAGCTTGTTTTGGTACTTTTGCTGATATTTATTCGTAGCTTTGTTCCTTCTAAACCTATAACATGCTACGCCTGGGTTGGGTTCTATTGCTTATGTGTTCGATTGCCTTCGATGCTATTTCGCAAATAGATCCCGAGGTTTTCAGCGAAACTGTGTTGCTTAGGCGAGAACATGCTGGGGGCATATTTGCACACTCTCAGGGTGCTGGCATCGAATTCCGAAAAGGCTATAATCGCGATTTTCTTACCAAATGGCTTTATGAGATTGACTTGCTCGGAATGAAATCGGAGCGTGAATTTAGATCATCAAATCCCATTTCTAGAAATGCCAGAAGTTATGTTTACGGCAAACAAAACAACATCTATATTCTCCGCGGGGGAGGAGGGCAACAAAAATTGCTGAACCGTAAACCCTATTGGGGTGGTGTTGAGGTACGTTATTTCTGGTTTGCAGGCGGCTCCCT
>JAUXXY010000186.1 GCA_030684735.1 Bacteroidales bacterium
TGGATACTGGCAGGAGCAATTGGTGGATTTGCAGCAACAGTGAAAACGGCAGGAATTTCAATTGGCGTTGCGTTGGCAGTTTATTTAGTGATGGGAGTTATTGTTGGTTTTATAAGGGAAAAGTCGCTGCCCGTTGCCTTAAAACAAGGGTTTTATCCGGGTTGGGGTGTTTTATCCTTTGTTTTGGTGTTTTTTCTTATCTCCGTGTTGTTCTCAACCAAAGGAACGCAGGAAACCAGCACCTATATTAATATCTTTAGTTTAAGCAACCTCGAAACAGTAGTCTCAACCAATATCTTTAACTTTTCCGAAACCATACGCACACATTTTATTATCAATCCATATCCCCATGGCTGGTATGGGCTTTTATTGGGTTCTGCTATCCTGGTATTCTCCATTACCGGTTTTATCATGGCGTTCATTAAAGGCCCTGGGATAATCGAATCGTTTGTTTTTGTTTACGTACTTCTGATCCTGGTTTATCCTTATCACCATTCAGGAATCAGGTTTTTGCTGCCCATAGCCCCGGTAATGCTGATGTATTCAGCCAAGGTTGTTGCATCATTCAAACCAGCAAATGTGTTTAAGTGGATGGTGATTGCGGGCGCTATTGTGATGTTCATTATTTACCTGCCACCTATTGTTGATTCGCATAAAAGCAGAAGAACCATCATTGAGGGTCCTTACAAACCAGAGGTTCAGACGGCGTTTAACATGGTGCAATCGCTGACAGGCCCTGAAGACCTCATCGTTTTTCTGAAACCCAGGGTACTGGCTTGGGCTATCGAACGACGTTGCATATCGCATCATCCGGCAGCGCAAGCAGATGAGATGCACAAAGTTTTTCATGATAAAGGTGCTACGCATTTCCTTGTTTACACTGGTTTACACGATCCCGCATTACATGTTTACCTCAGTGAATACAAAGACAATTTCGATTGTATAATGGCAACCGATGCGTTCACGCTTTACCGCAAAAAGATTTGACTTCCCCCTCATTTGAGTGCACACGAAACTCGATGTCTTTACGAACCGGTGAATTTATTTCCTACCTGAAATCATTCTTTTTTTGCCGTTGATATCGCAGCGCAGGGTGACACTTAATAATCCTGAACCAGCAAATAACTCAACCACTGCATCGGCATAATCTTCATGGACTTCCACATAGAGGAGTCCGTTTTTCTTTAACCTCAGGGCAGCAAATGCTACGATGGCACGGTAAAACAACAAAGGATCATCGTTTGGAACAAACAGAGCGAATGCAGGCTCATAATCGGCCACATTACGTGGAAGCAAATGCTTGTTTTGCAGGGGAATATAAGGCGGATTGCTGACAATAATGTCATATTCCTTATCCGGCCATTTTTCCTGGTCATTGATATCAATTTGAAAAAAATCAACATGAGTTCCCAAACGTTCACTATTGGCAGAAGCAACCCCAAGCGCCTTTTCAGAAATATCAAATGCATCCACTCGGGAATTTATCAGCCTCTTCGAAAGGGAGATGGCAATGCATCCACTACCGGTACCGATGTCGCAAATCTGTAAGTTTGTTTGGTTTGCATGTTCATCAAAGATCCATTGCACGAGTTCCTCGGTTTCGGGCCTGGGAATAAGTACGTCGGGAGTTACACGGAAGTTATGACCGCAAAAATGGGCTATGCCCGTGATATACTGTATGGGTTCATGTTGGAGCAAGCGAATCAAAGCCGCTTCAATGTATTGTATTTCAGACTCTTTCAAAGCAAATTCAGGCTCAGCCATCAATTTTTGCTTCGAAATTCCAGCATAATGGGGTATCAAAATCAGCGCAAGTTGGCGCGCCTCCGATGGATCGTATGAAACCTCCAGCCGATGGCGTATGCTTCGTAAGTAATTGCTGGCTGAAAAGTTGGCTACCTTTAACATGTGGCAAAAATATACCAAACCCACCGAAAATCGCTTCATTGACTTACCAGGCGAAAAGTTAATCTGATTTTATCTTAATTTCGCGTCTGAGGTTGAGTCATTTCTAAAACATATACACACATTATTTTGTTGTGTAATAAATATCAAACCGCGATGAAAAAACTAATTATTCTATTCCTGCTGATGCCCTTGTGGGTTGCTGCCCAGCGCGATTATACGATCATGGCTGTCAATCACACCGAATTGGCACCAAATGTTCACAGGCTTTTTGTGGGCAATGTAGTTACTATGGTTGCCTTTGCCGGTCCCGATGGCCTGATGCTTATTGATGCCGCCTATGAGCAAACCACAAAACAAGTGAAGGATACGCTGCAACGTATTGTTGGTCAGCCTGTTCGATACCTTGTAAATACCCATCTACATGCTGACCATACCGGCGGAAACACCGAATTAGGTAAAGGCGCTGACATCATTGCCCATCATTCGGTGAAGACCTGGCTTGTGTCCGACCGTAAGCAAGGTGAGCGCATTCCCGGCCCTATGCCGGTACATGCCATCCCGAACATCACTTTCGAAGGTACATTGAACATGGACTTTAACGGGCAACAAGTTCAATTGCGCCACCTTCCCAACAGTCACACTGCAGGTGATATTATCATCTATCTCAGCCATTCGAATGTGCTGGTGCTGGGCGACTTATTGTTTGCTGATAACTTTCCTTTTGTTGATGTGAACCAGGGAGGTAACCCCTTGAATTTCATAAAAAGCCTACATTGGGTGACCGAGAATTTTCCTGATAATGTAGTAATTGTTGGCGGTCATGGACCTGTTTACAATATGGCCCAGCTCAAAACTTACCTGGCCAACCTGGTGCAAACCATAGCAGTGATAACTGAGGCCAAGACAGCAGGTTTTACAGCCGAACAAATGAAACAGCAACGTATTTTAGCGCAATGGGAGAGCTTTGGCAAATTCTTTATCACCGAAGACCGATGGATTGATACTTTATACCCTTACGTTGGGCTTTGAAATATCATACAAAGAATGTTAACTGAACTTCCCGGCTTGCGCTATATTGAGAAACTTCATTTTTTTTAAACAAAATCCTGCCAATCAAATAATGAGCCTACGGTGAAAAATCTCTTGCACCTTGAAAAATCGGGGCGGAA
>JAUXXY010000121.1 GCA_030684735.1 Bacteroidales bacterium
CAATTATCAACCCAATGAAATGTCCATCCACAGAAGTATACCCAATAAGATGATCATAACATGGACATTCCATCGGAAACAGAAGTAGTATCTATCAGCAAGAAAAATGCAAACAATTAGTAACCAGTGATCTAAAAAATAATTAACAGATGAAAAGAACAACGACTATCATTTTTTTACTTGCATTATCCATGATTGCCTCTGCAAAAAAGGTAAAGTTTGCCGTTGATCTCACTGGTTTTGAAATTAGTGCCAACGGTGTGCATGTAACCGGCGATTTTCAAACCCTAGCAGGGTTTCCGGGGGGTGACTGGGCATCAAACACTACCCCACTCACAAAGGAGGGCAGTAGCGATATTTACAGCAGGGTGGTTGATATACCTGCTTTTCAGAAATACGAATACAGGTTCATAAACGGAGACCAGTTTTATGAAACCGAATTTGTGCCCGTTGAATCACGGGTAGGATACGATTTCAATGATAACCGGTGGATCTACGTTGACTCTATTGCAAACGACACCACTTTCGTGGGTGCCATTGTTTTCGGTGGCAATGCACCAGCAGGCAAGTTGTTAATCAGGTTTCACGTAAACATGGGTAATGTGTCCAGTATTGCCCCGGCAGGAGTTCATGTTGCAGGCAGTTTTCAGGGCTGGAACTCAGCCACCATACAATTATATAGTTTTGTTGACCATATTTATGAAATCATCAGCTATATGGCCACGGGAACCTACGAATACAGGTTTTATAATGGAAGCACACCAGCATCTGCTGAGATTGTCCCTTCCGCTTGTGCTGTGAACACCAACCGTCAGGTGGTAGCAACCGAAGATTATTTATTGAACATAGTTTGCTTTGGATACTGCGTTGATTGCCCGGCAATTGGCGTGGAAAACCTGCAATCAAACGCTGAGGTTCGTGTTTATCCTAATCCTGCAACTGATTTTGCTGATATTGAGTTGCCTGCCATAGCAAACCTCACTATTTCGGTATTTAATCTGGCAGGAAATGAAATATTGACTGCGTTGAGCCCTATGAAGTCGAAACACAGAATTGACCTGAGCTCATTCAAGAGCGGGACATATTTCCTGGTGCTGAAACATAAGGATTCGGCTACAACAAAAAAACTTGTAAAAAATTAAATGATGGATAAGTTGTCGGCTAATGCAATAGTGCTGATTGCGTGCCTGGTATTCGCACCTAACCGGACAACAGCACAAACTACTTTATATGACTTGGGTGCCATTCAAAAAATTGAGGTCTATTTTTCGCAACCCAACTGGGACTACCAGCTCGACACGGCCAAGCATGGTGCCGATGGCTATATTATTGCCGATTGGGTGAAAATCAATGGCACCCATTTTAATACCGTGGGTGTGAAATACAAAGGCAGCAGCTCTTACGACTCAACCTACAGAAAAAATCCGCTGCACATCGAGCTGGACAATGTAATCGCCCAATCCTACCAGGGAATCAAGGATATAAAACTGAGCAACTGCTATGCTGATCCTTCGATGATTCGTGAGGTGCTCTCATACTACGTACTGGGCCATTACATGATCGGCCCCAGGGCGAACTTTGCACAGGTTTACATCAATAATAACTACATCGGATTGTATTCGAATACCGAAAGCATCGGAAAATCCTTTTGCTCACAAAATTTCAATGTTTCGGATAAAACATTCATTAAATGCAATCCCATTGTCCTTCCCAGCCCGGTAACCAAGAGCAACCTCAGGTTTATTCCGGGAGCCGACAGCACAGCCTATTTCAATCTCTATGAGATCAAATCGGATTTTGGCTGGAATGAACTGGTTGGACTTTGCGATGTGGTTACAAACACCCCTTCGGAAATTTTAAACGTAATGAATATGGACCGGGTGCTGTGGATGCTTGCATTCAATTCCGTTCTTGTAAACCTTGACAGCTACACAGGTGTATTTGCCCAGAATTATTATATTTACAAAGATGCCACCAACCGGTTCAACCCCATTGTATGGGACCTAAATATGTCGTTTGGTGGTTTCCCTTTTGTGGGAAGCTCAAATACGAGCATGGGGAGCTTAACCATTGCCAATATGCAACAATTAACGCCCACGATACATGCCACTGATCAATACTGGCCATTGATCAAAACTGTCATGGGTAATCAATTGTTCAGGAAACAATATTTTGCACACCTTCGCACCATCACCAACGAGATGTTTACTAACAGTGCTTATCTGCCTGTAGCTCAACAGTTGCAGCAATTAATTGACACTGCTGTGCAAAGCGATATGAATAAATTTTACTCTTATGTTCAATTCCAGAACGGCCTCACCAACGACTACTCAGTTTTGAACTACCAGGTGCCGGGCATCAGCAACCTGATGAGTGCAAGAGTTAGTTATCTTCAAAGCCATACAGAATTCTCTGCCACTCCCCCAACCATTGTAACAGTACAACCCACCAATAATCAACCACAATTTAACGAGATGATCACCATCAGGGCTGAGGTATTGAATGCCACCGAGGTTTTGCTGGGATACCGGATGAGTTCAACCGATAATTTCAATTTTCTGACGATGTATGATGACGGCAATCACAATGACTTGGTTGCCAATGATCAGATCTATGCATGCTCATTACCAATGAGTTCTGTAAAGTTACAATTCTATGTAAGTGCTGTAAATAATAATGCTGCAGCCTTCTCGCCCGAAAGGGCCGAGTTTGAATTCTACAGCCTCCAGGCAATGTTGACTACCCCTCAGCAAGGAGACGTGGTAATCAATGAATTCGTTGCAAAAAATAACACTGGGTTCCTGAGCGAATATGGAGAACGGGCTGATTGGATAGAGCTTTACAACAATACCTCACAATCTTTCAGCATGTTTGGCCTCTTTTTGTCCGATAATGCCGGAAATCCAACAAAATGGGCATTCCCCGAAAACACCCTCATCCAGCCTCAGGGCTACTTGATGATCATCGCAGATGAACGACCCAGCACCGACCTTTATCTTCATTGCAACTTCAAGCTTTCGGCCGACGGTGAAATAATTATTCTTTGCAAGGGAGCGACTAACATACTCGACCAATACAGCTTCGGAGTGCAAACAGCCGATGTTTCGATGGGCAGATGCCCGAATGGAACCGGTAGTTTTGTTTTTCTCAATACTCCATCATTCGGCCAGGCAAACTGCCCTGTGGGTGTTGAGGAAATGGCTTTGGATTCCAAGCCATTTGCAGTATATCCCAACCCTGTAAGCGACCACTTTTCAATAGCCGTTGAGCACCTAAACGATCTTACCCAAATTTCAATCATTAACTCCTGCGGGGTATTACTAAAATCACTGAAGCCTGAGGCTACCATCTCCGTCTCCGGCATTCCACCAGGATTGTATGTGGTAGTTCTGCACTACAAGTCCGGAAGAACACAATATTGCAAATTGGCTGTTGTTCGATAGGAGAATGCTGATATATTTCCGGACTGTTTTAATTTTCATAGTATAAAGGCCCACGTTTTGTTGCTACCAAGACAAAATGCAGTAGTCAAAGAAACCTTTTTCGCGGTGGGCTGTTTAAGAGAAGCAAAAACCTAATACATTTGCACAAATTTTTGTATCTACTATGAAAGCACTAATATCAATCATCGCCATCGTATTGTTCCTCTTTTCGGGCACTTCTGATAGTTCGGCCAACGATCCGAAAACTGTCGAAGATCCTGGTATCAATTTCTTTGAAGGCACTTGGGACGAAGCCCTGCAGAAAGCCAAAAAAGAAAAAAAGCTCATCTTTCTTGACGTATATGCTACTTGGTGTGGTCCTTGCAAGCGACTGGCTGCCATCACTTTCCCCGACCCGGAAGTTGGACTGTATTACAACAATCATTTCATTAATGTCAGGTTGGATGGCGAGAAAGGCGAAGGCCGTTTGCTTGCACAACGTTATGGCGTTAGGAGTTATCCCTCGTTGCTTTTTATTGACCATACTGGTCAAATAGTTCTTTATACGGCCGGTTTCCGTGATCCCCAGCGTTTTATCGAACTGGGACAGAGTGTGACGGAAAAATTAAGGATAAAATAGTTTCCAATAATTTTCATTCATCCCTAATATCTTAAATTCCCCATTACCTTTTGAACTTTTTATCCATTGGCCTGAGCCCCCAGATTCTTGAAGGGATCCAGGCCATGAACTACGAAACACTTACACCTGTTCAGCAACAGGTGATTCCCAATGTTCTTATCGGGCGCGACGTTATTGCCTGTGCTCAAACCGGCACCGGCAAAACAGCTGCGTTCCTGCTACCAATTATTCAGCGTATCATTTCAGCACC
>JAUXXY010000195.1 GCA_030684735.1 Bacteroidales bacterium
GTCCGAGGACCGGGAGCGTCTGGTCGCCGCGCACAAGCAGCAGGAGCGCTACGTCGCGCAGCAGGAACGGTTCATCGAGCGCTTCCGGTACAAGAACACGAAGGCCAAAGCGGTCCAGAGCAGGATCAAGGCGCTCGAGCGCGTCGAGCGTATCGAGATCCCGCCCGAGCGTACGAAGGTGCGGTTCCAGTTCCCGCAGCCGGCGCGCACGGGTGACGAGGTCATCGCCCTTGACGGGATCCGCAAGGCGTACGGCGACAACGTGGTCTACGAGGACCTCTCGCTGACGCTGTACCGCGGAGACAAGGTCGCGCTCGTCGGCCCGAATGGCGCCGGCAAGTCGACGTTGCTCCGGATCCTTGCTGGCGACCTGGCCCCTGATGCGGGGGAGCGCCGCCTCGGACACAAGGTCTCCGTCGCATACTTCGCGCAACACCAGCTCGAGGCGCTCGGACTCAAGAACACCGTGCTGGAAGAGCTCATGGCGGCGGCTCCCGGCTGGACGCAGGAGCAGGCACGGACGTTGCTCGGCACGTTCCTGTTCAAAGGCGACGACGTGCACAAGCTCGTTCGCGTGCTTTCCGGCGGAGAGCGGGCGCGCCTCGCGCTTGCCAAGATGCTCGTGAAGCCGGCGTCGCTGCTCTGTCTCGACGAGCCCACCAACCACCTCGACATCCAGGGCCGCGACGTGCTGGAGGCGGCGCTCACGCAGTACACGGGCACGATCGCGCTCATCACACACGATCGGCACCTCATACGGGCGGTCACCGACAAGGTCGCTGACGTCCGTGGCGGCGGAGTGACGGTCTACCCCGGTGGCTACGACTACTTCCGAGACAAGACAGACGCGCTCGAGGCTATCCCCGGGCAGCCTGCCCGGGGATCGGCCGACGATGCGAAGCCTGCCGATCCCGAGGAACCCCGATCGAGGAAGTCCAAGGAGGAGCGGCGCGTCGAGGCAGAGACGCGCAATCGCCTCTACCGGGGGACGCGGGATGCACGGAGGCGCCTTGCGACCGTGGAGCGCGAACTCGGCGTTGCACAGGCGCGCCATGACGACCTCGTCACGTTGCTCGGGGATGCGGAGCTCTACGGGGACAAGGACCGCTTCACGTCCGCGATGGGGGAGTACACGGTCATCAAGCGGCGGTTGGCGGATCTTGAGGCGGAGTGGATCGGGCTGTCCGAACAGATCGAGCGAACGGAAGCCGAACGCAAGGCGCTGTAGGCATGACCTGAGGACCGATCTGTGAGCAGGTCGGGAAGGTATTGTAACAATGTTTACAATGTCGGACGGGTCTGCTATAACAGCCGGAAGTGCGGCGGACTTCGGGGCGGTATGAGTCCGTTCGCATCTGCAGGGTGCGCGATCGCTGGCGATCCGCAGTGTGTAACTAGTAGTTACTAAGTGCTTCGGCTGCTTACATGGGGGTATGGATGGCATCGACAGGGAGTCTGCTCTTCGTCATCGGCCTTGCGGCCGGGCCCATCGTGTTCCTTCTCGTGATGTTGGGCGCCAACGCCATCCTCGCGCCAAAGCACCCCAACGCCCTTAAGTCATCCGCATATGAGTGCGGCATCGAGCAGGCCGCATCGCCGTGGCGACCGGTGAACATCAGGTTCTCGACCGTGGCCATCCTGTTCGTCATCTTCGATGCAGAGACCGTTCTGCTCTTCGCAGTGGGCTCGCAGATCCGCGGATCGGTTGCCGACGGCATCGCAGTCGCGATCTTCGGTGCGTTCCTCACGCTCGGGCTCTTCTACGAGTGGAAGAAGGGCGGTCTGAAGTGGCCGGTGTAGACGACCTCGCCAAAGCACTGGAGCACACTCCGGGCGGCGGCGTCATTCTGACGAGCATCGACGCAATCGCAGACTGGGCACGTGGCTACTCGCTGTGGATGATGCCGATGGGCACGGCGTGTTGCGCGATGGAGCTCATCGCGGCCTCGTTCTCCAAGTTCGACTTCGACCGTCACGGCTCGATCCCGCGACCGGATCCACGGCACACCGACGTCATGGTCGTCGCCGGAACGATCACCCACAAGATGGCCCCCGCCGTGAAGCGGCTCTGGGCTCAGATGCCCGATCCCAAGTGGTGCATCGCGATGGGCAACTGCGCCATCTCGGGCGGCATCTTCTACTACGACACCTACTCGGTTGTGCGGGGCGTGGACGAGTTCCTGCCGGTCGACATCTACATCGCCGGTTGCCCCCCTCGGCCGGAGTCCCTTCAGGACGCCATCCTGAGACTGCGGGAGAAGGTCCGTGCCGAGTCGATCTCGCCCTCCCGGGTGCGTGCGGTAGAAGGCGTGCTGCCGCTGCCCGGTGATCCGCTTCGTGGAGAGTCCGCCGCGGCTTCCGAAGGGAGTGACGTGTAGTGGACATCGTGGAGCTCCGCGAGCACCTGTGCGGCCAGTACCCGGATCTGTGCCCGCTCTTCTCGATCGAGTTCGGCGATGGCGTGCTGCTTGTCGGTAGCGATCGGCTGCACGCGGCGGCACGCGATCTCAAGGACCTCGGCTTCGATCGGCTCGGCATGGTGACGGCGGTCGACTTCGGCGAGGAGTTCGAACTCGTATACCGCCTTCAGTCGCGTGAGATGCGCGCCGGGATCTTCGTGAAGACCCGGGTGCCGCGCGAGGAACCCAGGATCGACAGCGTCAACGACCTCTGGGCCGCCGCCAACTGGCAGGAGCGCGAGGTCTACGACATGTTCGGCATCGTGTTCGACGGTCACCCCGACCTTCGGCGGATCCTGCTGACGGACGACTGGGTCGGCTACCCGCTGCGCAAGGACTACGAGAACCCGACGATCATCAGGAGGCCTGATTACCTGTGATCGAGCCTCAGGACACACCCGCAGACCAGGCGGCACCCGTGTTGCCGGACCTCGAGGGCGCGACCGTTCCCGACGTCGTGACGCCGGAAGTCGTGCGCGAGGGCGACAACACGATCGTCAACATCGGCCCGTCGCATCCGTCGACACACGGCGTGTGTCGCGTCATCGTGGAGTTGGATGGTGAGATCGTCAGGCACGCCGAGCCGGTCATCGGGCACCTGCACCGCGGCATCGAGAAGATGGCCGAGAACCGCACCTACGTGCAGGTCGTGCCGCTCACCGACCGTCTCGACTACGTCGGCTCCATGTACGCGAACTGGGCGTACTGCCGCGCCGTGGAGCGTCTCGCCGGGATCCGTGTGCCCGAGCGTGCCGAGTACATCCGCGTGATCGTGTGCGAGTTGCAGCGTATCGCGAGCCACATGATGGCCATCGGTCCGGCCGGCGCCGACACCGGTGCGACGAGCGCGTTCATGTACACGTTCTGGCAGCGCGAGCTCATCGTCGACCTGTTCGAGGATCTGTGCGGCTCACGGCTCACCTATAACTACGTGCGCCCCGGCGGCGTGTCATTCGACCTCCCCGACGGCTGGATCGAGAAGTGCCGGGAGTTCGTCGCCCAGCACCCCGCCGCCATGCTCGAGGTGGATCGGTTCCTGTTCGGCAACGTGATCTTCCGCGCCC
>JAUXXY010000209.1 GCA_030684735.1 Bacteroidales bacterium
AGCATCAGCGGATAACATAAAAAGGCCAGCTATTTGCTTAGTTTTCGACCGTTAAAAATACACATTTTATCAGAAGTGGTGAAGATTGAATCCCATAAAAGGACATTGGAGTCGGCTCAACCTTTGGTGATGGGCATCATCAATCTCACTCCTGATTCATTTTTCGAAGGCAGCAGGTTTTCTGGGCAGCAGGTGGTAGATATGGCAGGCAAGATGTTGCAGGATGGCGCAACCATCATTGACCTGGGTGCAATGTCCACCCGACCTGGTGCCGAAGAAATCAGCTTGCAGGAAGAATTAGACAGACTCATTCCACCGCTAGATATGGTGAGAACAGCTTTTTCGGAAGCATTTTTATCAATTGACACCTACCGGTCGGCTGTTGCACTTCTGGCCTATGAGCACGATGCCGACATGATAAATGACATATCAGGCGGAACTTTTGATATGCAAATGTTTGATATGATGGCTGAAACCGGTTTATCGTATGTGCTGATGCATACCTCAGGCCGTCCGCATACCATGCAACTGAATCCTGAATACCAGGATGTTATTGCTATAATAAATGTTTTTTTCAACATGCAGATTCGACGCTTGCACCAGTTGGGTGTGCATAACATAGTGGTTGATCCGGGTTTTGGTTTTGGAAAAACGTTGGCACATAACTTCCAGTTGCTCAATGGGCTGCACACGTTCAAAGAACATGGATGCCCGGTAATGGTTGGTCTGTCGCGTAAGTCAATGATCAGCAAACTGCTGGGAATCAACACCTCAGAGGCCCTGAATGGCACCAGCATCCTGAATACAATTGCACTGCTCAATGCTGTTGACATCCTGCGTGTGCACGATGTGAGCGAAGCCTTGCAAGCAGTGCGGTTAGTGGCTGCCCTGGGAGAGCATAACCCTGGAAAATATGGCCGGCAAAATGAAAAAACCAACTAATCACTTTTACCAACTACAATATATAAAATTATGATTGACACGTTTATTAAAATAAGATTTCTTGATGTCATTGACATTTTATTGGTATCATACCTGCTCTACGAGATATATAACCTGATCAAAGGCACAGCAGCCATCAGTATTTTCATTGGCATAGTTTCGGTCTTTATAGTATGGCGACTGGTGCGGGTGCTCGAAATGGAGATGCTCAGCGAGATTCTGGGAGCCTTTATCAGCGTGGGATTCATTGCCTTGATTGTTGTTTTCCAGCCAGAGATACGGAAGTTTCTTCTTCTTCTGGGAACCCCTTCATTCATCCGTAGGAGACGGCGAAGATTTTTTTTCTGGAAGGTAAATTTAGGTGATGAACCGCTGCTGGATATTGACCCCATTGTTAAAGCCTGCCACAAAATGGCTAACTTACGCCTCGGGGCATTGATTGTTGTGGCCGAAAACAACGAGCTGGAAGAATACATTGATACCGGAGAGTTGATTGATGCCCGCATCACTGAGCAAATGATCGAAAGTATCTTCTTCAAAAACAGTCCCTTGCACGACGGGGCACTTATTTTACTGAACAACCGGATTCGGGCAGCGAGGTGTGTTTTGCCTGTATCGAAAAAAGACGATCTACCGGCATTTATCGGGCTAAGGCATCGTGCAGCAGTGGGCATCACCGAACGAAGCGATGCAGTTGCCATCGTCGTTTCGGAGCAAACCGGCAAAATCGCTTATAGCAAAAGAGGAGAGTTACAGCTCGACCTAAGTCCCGGAAAACTGAAAAACATCCTGGAAACCGAATTCAATCCATAATGAGTCCCGTCTAAAAAGATCTGTTTCGTCATTGCGGACGGAATGCAGCAATCTCAATCATTTGTGTTTCAATGAAAAAGATTGCTTCTCCCGCCTAATGCGGGATCGCAATGACGGTTTTCTCAGCTTTTAGACCGGATTCCTCATGTTTACTGGATGGCTTGTTGCTTCTTTTCAAATTCCCGGATCATCTCTTCGGGAGATCTTCCGAGATATTGAAGCAAAACAGTTGCATCATCAGCCAATTCGTGATCGGGATAACTTTCGATAAAGGCCGAATACATTTCGCGGGCTTTTTCCAAGTCGTTGAGATTGTTCTCATATACAAAACCCATCAGGAAAAAGGTTTCGGGCACTTTTTTAAAATCAGCATATTGCTGTTGAATTCGCGAAAGCAACTCAATGCTCCGTTCGGAATAACCGATGTTCATGGCAATATCGGCAGCCCTGAAAAGGTATTCAGCCGCAAGGGTATCGTCTGGATTCTTGTCGGCAAAAGAAACATAGGCATCAACCAACTGCAGGAGCTTTTCTTTGTCAACAGGTGCATGCGTACCGCTGAAAAGCTCTTTTTCGAGTTTATTGATCAAATCGGCATCATGCTGTTTTTTGCTTGCGCAGGAAGGTAGCAAGGCATATAAAATTGCTGCCATCAGGATAGATAAAAATTTGGCATTGTTAATTTGGTATAGTTTTATAGATTGCTTCGGTCGTTCCTCCCTCGCAATGACGAGAAAATGGAGTGCGTCATTGCGAGGAACGAAGCAATCCCTATACTTAATTAACAATCCTAAAAAATTAATTCTCATGTTATCAGATATTTTACGCAATTCGTTTTTTGAGTAGAGGGAATATCATTTTGTAATCAACATCAATGTTGCCTTTTGAGATGTCACTTAGTTTGCGCTTAAGCAGCGTTTTGCGCAAGGGGCTGATACGGTCAACAAACAGCACACCATCAAGATGATCATACTCATGCTGGATAATGCGTGCTGTCAGGCCATCGTAGGTTTCGTCGAAGAAATTGAAATTTTCGTCATGGTATTGAATCCTGATAAAGCTTTTGCGGGTAACATCTTCTCGAAGGTCGGGTAAACTCAGGCAGCCTTCGCTATAGGTCCACTCCTCACCCGATTCTTCAGTAATATGCGGGTTGATAAAGACTTTCTTAAAGGCAGCCAGCTCAGGATGTTCGTCGGCATAGGGCGAACAATCAACAATAAAAATCCGTATTGACCGGCTCACCTGAGGAGCAGCAAGCCCAACACCCAACGAAGCATACATGGTTTCGAACATATTGGTAACGAACTCCTGCAAATCGGGATAATTTTTATCAATATCTGCTGCCACTTTTTTCAGTAATGGGTGGCCATAGGCAACAACAGGTAGAATCATGATTTTTAATAACTTATTTCTGCTAACTATTTTTTCATTTCGAGCCACGACTGCAGGATGATTACGGCACTCACGCTGTCAACCAGGGCCTTGTTCTGGCGGTCTTTTTTCTTCAGACCTGCTTGCTGAATGGCCTGCGAAGCCATTTTCGATGTAAACCTTTCGTCCATACGTTCGATGGGTATAGTCGGAAAAATTTTTTTAAGTTCCCGAATAAACGGATCAATGTAAACAACAGACTCTGAGGCCTGATTGTTCATGGTGCGAGGCTCCCCGACAACAAAGCAATCAAGGCTTTCGTGCTGTGAGTAGGTTTTTAAAAATTCAATAACCTGGTGCGAGGGAACCGTTTGCAATGCATTGGCAACCAGGTGAAGGTTATCAGTAACAGCAATGCCTGTGCGTTTTCGCCCGTAGTCTATGGCAACAATTCTTCCCAACTATCGTTGATTTTGTGCCACAAAAATAAGAAAACCCCCACATCTATAACTTTGAGTCCACTCCAAAAACCATATTTTTGCCACAAAGACACGAAGACACAAAGTTGCACTAAGAGTAAATTGCTAATATTCAATATTTTGTGTACCTTAGTGTCTTACTGGCTATACTTTCATTTTTGATTTTCGTAGTGTACTCAGCTTTTAATCAGTACTTTTGGGCACAGGTGTTAGGATTGATTTTATGGAACAATTAAAAAAGCTTATTGAAGAAGCCTGGGCAAACAGGCAAAAACTAACTGAAAGCGATACCCGTCAAGCCATACTGGAAACCATCCGCTTGCTGGATGCCGGAAAACTGAGGGTTGCCGAACCGGTAGCCGATGGATGGCAGGTGAATGAATGGGTAAAAATGGCAGTGATCCTTTATTTTCCCATCAGCCAAATGGAGGTTTTTGAAGCGGGCCCAATGGAGTTTCACGATAAGATTCCCCTGAAAAAAAACTATAAAGAATTAAATATCAGGGTCGTCCCTCACGCCGTAGCGCGATATGGATCCTACATTGCCCCCGGTGTAATTTTGATGCCCTCGTATGTAAATATCGGTGCCTATATCGGAAGCGGCACCATGGTTGATACCTGGGCCACCGTTGGATCATGCGCCCAGATCGGGCAAAACGTACACCTAAGCGGTGGTGTTGGCATAGGTGGAGTATTGGAGCCTGTGCAGGCAAGCCCGGTGATTATTGAAGATAACTGTTTTATCGGCTCACGCTGTATTGTGGTTGAGGGTGCCCGGATAGGCCGCGAGGCTGTGCTGGGCGCCAATGTTGTCATTACCAGATCAACAAGAATATTAGACGTGACGGGTAGTGAAGTTATTGAATATAAAGGTTTTGTGCCACCCTCCTCG
>JAUXXY010000217.1 GCA_030684735.1 Bacteroidales bacterium
TCATTGCGATGGCCTCCGTAATGCCCATTACTTTATATGTAGTTGTGTTAAATGCAATCTCTTTCCCCACCGATGCCTGCGAAGCAACAGGAATAAACTGATGGATATCTGTATTTTTCAAATAACGCCCCTCTTCCAGAACTTTTAGTATAACCCCACCTACCAAGCCTGTGGCTCCGACAACAGCTAGCTTCATAACCTATAAAAATATATTTCAGTTTTCTATGCCGCAAAATTACTACATTTACCGGTTCAGAGCCTGGCGCCTGGGAGGTTTCCCGTAGAATGTCACCAGCCAATCTAAAACACTAAACTATTTTTAATGATTATCTTTACATTTCCGTTTTCATCCGACACATCACTTAACTGAAAAGGATTATGCCGTTAAACAAGCGCCTTTTTACAACTGCCCTGATTTTGCTTCTGCTGTTTTTATTCAATCCTCTGCAAACAATCGCCCAGATGATTACCGATGATTTTTCCGACGGCAACTTTACGCAAAATCCTGCTTGGACGGGCACTACTCAAAAATTCACCATAAACAGCAGTTTCCAGCTCCAACTTAACGACACAGAGGCAGGAAATGCCTGGCTTAGTACAGCTTACGGATTAAGTGGAAGCATCGAATGGCGTTTTTGGATCAGGTTGAATTTCAGTCCTTCGGCTAACAACTTTAGCGATGTTTTTCTAGTAAGCAACAACCCCAACCTCAATGAACCACTAAACGGTTATTTCCTGCGGTTTGGTGAAAACCTCGCTAACGACGCCATAGAGCTCTTCAAAAAACAAGGAGCCTCAATCACCAGCGTCTGCCGTGGAACTCCTGGGCTCATTGCCAATGCCTTTGCTATCTCGGTCAAGGTAGTACGAAACCCCCAGGGTCAATGGAAAATTTTCGCCGATCCGGGCAATGTTGGTTTGTATCAATCAGAGGCTACGGGTACAGATAACACATTTGTTCCGGGCGGATTTTTTGGATTTTATTGCCAATATACGGTGAGTAATATTAAAAATTTCTTTTTCGACAATGTATATGTTGGGCCTGAAATTATTGATAATGTTCCTCCCCAGCTACAAAGTGTAACGGCCACGAGTTCTTCAAGTCTAAAATTGGTTTTTAATGAAGTACTTGATCAACAAACCGCCCTCAACATTGCCAACTATCGGGTTGACAACAACATTGGAAATCCGGTTTCAGCACAAGCCGGAACAAACCCCGCCCAAATATTGCTTCAGTTTGGCAATACCTTTGGAAATGGAGTGAGTCATAATCTGACAATAGAAAATATAAAAGACCCTGCCGGAAATCTCATGCCGGTCACCCAAATATCTTTTCTTTTTTACCAACCGAAACCCTTTGATGTAGTGATTAGCGAAATCATGGCCGATCCCACACCGGTGGTGGCTTTACCCGCCCATGAGTATCTCGAATTTTACAATACTACGGCGTTCCCAATAAAACTGAATGGTTGGATTTTTCAGCACGGAACAACACAGCGCCAATTGCCGGATGTTGAAATTTCGCCAAACGGGTACCTAATACTGTGCAACTATTTGGCTATTAACGAACTACAAACCTATGGCCCTGCAATGGTGATCGAAGGTTTATCTACTACAGCACTCACCAATGCAGGGGCTACCATCAGCATTTATGATGCACAAGGAATTTTGATGCATTCGGTGTCCTATTCCGACGAATGGTATGGTAGCACAGCAAAGAAAGATGGAGGATGGTCGCTTGAGCAGATTGACCCATTAAATCCTTGCGGTGAATCTAAAAACTGGAAGGCCTCCATTGCTTTAAGTGGTGGTACGCCTGGCAGACAAAATTCGGTGAAGGCAACTAATCCTGACACAGAGCCGCCTGTAATTGACCGGATTGTAATAATGGACAGTCGCTCCATCACCGTTTATTTTACTGAAAAAATGGCTCGGGCCACACTCAATAACCTAGGAGCTTATTCGGTTGATCAAAATGTTGGTTATCCTATTTCAGTAATTGCCCATGAACCCCGTTTCGATGCTGTTACGCTCTCGTTTTCATCAGTATTCGTTGCGCATATCATTTATACACTTGGCATTGTACAACAACTAAGTGATTGTGCCGGAAATTCTTTAGCATTAAACAGCAGCAATCGTTTTGCTATACCCCAGGCTGCTGCACCCGGCGATGTGGTGATCAATGAGATTCTTTTTAATCCACCGGCTGGATGCGAGGATTATCTCGAGATTTATAACAAATCGCAAAAAGTAGTTGACCTTCGTCAACTCAGGCTCTCTTCGCAGGATACTATATTGCAGCAACTGACATCTTTACAGCAAATTGCCCCTATAGGTTATTTGCTTTTCCCTGGCGATTATTTATTGTTGACCACTTCGCCTGAGCAAGTGAAAAAAAATTATATGACAATAAACCCTGGGGGGTTTCTGAAAATGCTCTCATTTCCCCAGTTTTCAAATGCCGGTGGCATTGCCGTTTTAAGCGACCCTAATGAGGTCATCATTGACCGCCTGGTTTATTTTGAATCCATGCACTTTGCGCTGCTCAATACATATAAGGGCGTTGCGCTGGAACGAATTGATTTTAACCGCCCTGCGAGTGATAAAACCAACTGGCACTCAGCTTCTTCGAATGTAGGATATGGAACACCTGCTTACCGAAATTCGCAATACCTGGCTATTGTTCCTGCCGATAATGTATTTAGTTTGAGCCCTGATATTTTTTCGCCCGACAACGATGGCTATAATGATGTGCTGAGTATCAGCTACGAGATGCCTGAGCCAGGTTTTGTGGCCACTATTGTTATTTACGACGTCAATGGCCGTTTGATTCGTCGCTTGGTTCAAGGCCAGTTATTGGGTACCACCGGAACCTATTCCTGGAATGGCATCACCGACAATAATGAAAAAGCACCCATCGGCTACTATTTAGTTCTTATTGAAACCTTTGATCTCAAAGGCAACGTGAAACAATACAAGAAAACAACAGTGCTTGGCGGAAGGCTATAATAATTTAGTTATGGGTGCAGCCAATCGAGGCAGCACTCACCTTCACATTCTCTGTTTCATACAATTTCGCCGCACAAGCTTCGATGGTGGCGCCCGTGGTGATCACATCGTCAACAAGTAAAATATGTTTACCAGAAATGGCAGAAGGATTGGTAACTGCGAATATTTCGCTAACATTCTGCCAGCGACTAAAACGGCTTTTGCGTGTTTGGGTTTCGGATGCGTGGGTGCGGATCAATAACCTGCTCTCGACCGGGATATTCATGGTCTGTGCTAAACCTATGGCAAATTGTTCGCTTTGGTTGTAGCCACGTTTGCGTTGTTTTTTCGGATGAAGCGGAACAGGGATTACCATGTTGATTGAAGTGATCGGTTCATGCTTTTTCAGATATAATCCGTACAATGTTCCCAAGAATACGCCTATTTCAGGTTTGTTTTTGTATTTGAGCTGATGTAAAAGGTGCTGAACTTTTCCGGCTTTGGTGAAGAAGTACATTGCGATGGTATTTTCCAACCTCACCCGGCCCCAAAACACCTTTGCCAACATATTATCCTGATCCAGGTGAAAATTTGTCTTGGGAAGATGATACCGACAAAAAGTGCATATTACCTCCTCATTACGGTATAACGAGTTGCCACAAGCATGACAGATTTTTGGATAGAAGAGTGATATAAAATCATCAAACAGGCCGTGCATAACAAACAAGTGTTGAAACAGATGAAATAGAGGGTTAAAAGTAGTTAATATTTATACCAGGAAAACGGCACTAATTGCTTGCTTGTTTGCCAGTAAAAAAAGGCCACTTACGATTAATAATCATAAGCGATTGCTTTATGGTGTTGTCCGACTAGGGCTCGAACCTAGAGTCTTCTGATCCAGAGTCAGACGTGTTACCAATTACACTATCGGACAATCAAGTTTGCAAATTTAGTAATTTTCTAAAAAAGAAGATTCCAGGTTATTGCCTTTTTTCAATCTTCGCCCAAGCATCTTTTAACGTAACAGTGCGGTTAAAAATAAGTTTTTTGTTGCAGCTTTCCGGGTCAACACAAAAATAGCCCAAGCGCTCGAACTGAAACTTATCGAAGGCCTTAGCGCCGATAACCGAATTTTCGGTAAAACCCATTACCACCTTCAGCGAATCAGGGCTGAGGTGAGTTTTGTAATCCTGTCCTTCCTCCTGGCTATCAGGATTTTCAACATTGAACAGGCGGTCGAATAGCCTAACTTCTACAGGCAATGCGTGGGCAACGGAAAGCCAGTGAATGGTACCTTTCACCTTGCGGTTGCTGTTGGGCAAGCCACTTCGCGTTTCAGGGTCGTAAGTACAATGTATCTCTGTTATCTCGCCAGTCTCAGGATTTTTCATTATGCTTTCGCAACGGATGATGTAGGCATATTTCAGTCGCACCTCGTTTCCTGGGCTCAGCCGGAAGAATTTTGATGGTGGGTTTTCAATAAAATCTTCTCGTTCAATATACAACTCCTTTGAAAAGGGTATCTTGCGCGTTCCGGCCCCGATATTTTCCGGATTATTCACCGCCTCGAGCATTTCGACCTGGCCTTCCGGGTAATTATCTATAACCAGTTTCACTGGGTTGATCACTGCCATACGGCGCAAGGAGTGTTTGTTCAAGTCTTCGCGTATGCTGTGCTCCAGCAGTGCAACATCAATCATATTGTCGCGTTTGGCCACGCCTATCTTTTCGGCAAAATATCGTATGGATTCGGGTGTGTAACCGCGCCGGCGCAGCCCGGAAATAGTTGGCATGCGAGGATCGTCCCAACCTGCTACATGACTGTTTTTCACCAATTCTAATAGTTTTCGCTTGCTCATTATGGTGTAGCTAAGGTTTAAGCGAGCAAACTCAATTTGTTGTGGGCGATAGCTTTCGGGTTCAATAATCTGGTCTAAAAACCAGTCGTAGAGCGGCCGATGCACTTCGAACTCAAGTGTGCAGATGGAGTGGGTGATTCCTTCAATGAAATCGCTTTGCCCGTGGGCAAAATCGTATGTCGGGTAGATACACCATTTATCGCCAGTGCGATGATGGTGAGCGTACAAGATACGGTACATAATAGGGTCACGCATGTGCATATTGGGTGATGCCATATCAATCTTGGCGCGCAACACTCTTGCCCCTTCAGTAAATTCGCCATCACGCATACGCTTGAAAAGGTCAAGATTCTCTTCTACGTTGCGTTCCCGATAAGGACTTAGGTTTCCTGGCCGGGTAGGAGTGCCTCGATCGGTGCTGATTTGCTCGGCACTGAGATCGCACACATAAGCTTTGCCTTGTTTGATGATTTCTATAGCAAACCCGTAGAGTTGCTCAAAGTAGTCGGAAGCATAATATTCGCGCCCTTCCCAGTCAAAATCTAGCCACCGCACGTCTTGTTTTATCGAATCTACATATTCAACATCTTCTTTCGCTGGATTGGTATCGTCGAAACGAAGGTTGCACATTCCATTATATTGCTGTGCCAGCCCAAAATTCAGGCAAATTGACTTGGCGTGGCCTATATGCAAGTATCCGTTGGGCTCAGGTGGAAATCGGGTATGGATGCGCTTTTCGTTTTTCGAGCGTCGCAGGTCTTCCTCTACAATGGCTTGGATAAAGTGCAGGGTGGGTTTATTTTGTTCAGACTCCATAATAATCTCTTACTCAGTTAAATCATACCTTTAAAATTTCAAAAGAAAAAAGTTTCAGCGGATGTGGGATGCGTCACACCTAGTTTGAAACACCTTGGATTCAAGTATCAAGCGCGAAAATAACCAATAAACAGCAGATTTAATACTTTTGTAGTCATTCAAAAATATTAATTATGGCTTTGATATCAATTGAGGGTATGGAGTTTTTTGCCTATCACGGATGTTTTGCAGAGGAACAATTGATTGGTGCTCATTTTATTGTTGATTTCTATCTTGATGTCAATACAAGGCATGCCGAACAAAGCGATACCTTGCATCACACTATCAATTACATGAGTGTTTATCAGGTGGTTAAGAAAGAAATGGAAGTAAAATCCCATCTGCTTGAGTCTGTGGCACACAGAATACTCACGTCCGTGGTCACTCTGTTTCCGGATATTATTTCCGCCGAGGTGAAGATTGCCAAACTCAATCCATCAATTGGTGGCAAGGTTGACAGGGTTTGTGTGACTTTATCAACTGATGATCTAACCTTCGATGAGTGCGGGTAGTCTAAAGCGGAAAGTTTGTCCACGATGTGGAGCTTCATTTGAGTGTATCCATTCGCCGGAAAGCTGGTGTGCCGCTTACGTGATTTCAACAGAAAAAAAAGAATTACTCCGCAAATCTTTTAATGCTTGTTTGTGCCCGCTTTGCCTTGTAGCCTATACAAACCAGCTCGAAAACCAAGGTATATGTAAATAGGATTTTCTTCATATCTTTGCACCCTCTAGGTCTCGTGGCCGAGTGGCTAGGCAGAGGTCTGCAAAACCTCGTACAGCGGTTCGAGTCCGCTCGAGACCTCGGGTATAACAAAAAAAAGAACTTCCTTAAAGGGCAGTTCTTTTTTTTATTAATCCTCAATACTTTACGATTGCCGAAAGCCATCTAAACCTTTTGGTGGCTCTTAAAAACTTAAATCAACCCTTATTTTGAAGTGGGCGACCCTGCTTTGTCAAGCATTTTCTCAGGACTGAATTCGCTGGGTGGTTCAACAACTTCGCCGATAATCCGAAGCACAACAGTAGACTTCTCGACTGAATTTGACGTAACGACAATACTTTTATTGATCTGGTGCGCCCTGCTTAGCGTAGTGTATTTTACCTTGATTTGTGCAGATTTTCCTGGAAGAACAGGTTCGCGTGGCCATTCGGGAACAGTGCAACCACATCCGGCTTTTACGTCCGAAAGCATGAGTGGTTCTGTACCGGTGTTGGTAAACAAAAACACACAATTACCGTCTCCATTGACATAAATGGTACCATAATCGTGGGTTTCTTTGTCGAAAGAAATTTGAGGGCCATTAACTTTAGTCGCGTTTTGGGCACTGGTGTAGGCGGAAAATGCAAGAGTAAAGATCATAGCCCATGACAGGGACAATGAAATACTTTTCATAGTGCTAATTTTTTGTGTTAACTGAAAAATTCACTGCAAAGTTAATAAATGCTACAGTAATAAATATTAAATCATTAAGAAATTTATTTTCCTAATTTTAAAACAAATCCGGTCAGCCTCCCTTTAGTAAAATTATTTCTTTACCCTACAAGTGTTAACCCCCAGCAAGCTGTAGAGTCCACAAAAACCAACCAAACCGGTGATAAGTACCACTGCACCAACAATCCCAAGTACGATAGCAAGAGTACCCGAAACCACTTTGGCTATAATAAGAACTGCAATAATAATGGAAATGACCACACGAATAATGGTGTCAATTGATCCTACATTCTTTTTCATGATAGTATTTATTTTGATTTGATGCATAAACAATACTTGTGCCAAATAGTTTGGCTTTCACCAAATTTTATCTTGTGTGAACCCGATCAGGGTGTGATGATCCTTCCAAGTTGTTTGTTAATCTGAATAAGCAATTTTTTTAGAGTTTTGTGCTTTTGCATCAAAACCAGAACTTCAGTGTCGTCTTTTTCATTTTTTAAGGATTGCTGAACAGCTAATAGTAACTTGTTGATTTTCTTTGCTTTTAATGCAAGTAATGAGCTGGTCACGGCTTCTCTGAGTTTTTGCACTTCGCCGTTAATATATATTTTGTTTTCCTTCCAGTTTTCGCTTAGTTCATAGGCTGTACTCATCAGTTCGATGGCAAGATTGCGCACTGTAATGTCTTTATGTGATGTAAAATAATGATCGCTCAAAAATTCATTATTGAGTATAAAGAACGCATATTCATCAAAAATTTGTTGATAGAGGTGGTTTTCAAAAACAATTTCATCGTTTCTGATGTCATTGATGATGAAATGTGCAACATTAACATCAACCTCTTGAACTCGGCCAAATTCATCCGGGTGATTGAAAACGATTTCACGCGACGCAAAAAGAAATAGCAGCCTGATGATGGCAAGTTCTTGAATTTCACAGCTATCGCCGGCAATTTCTGGCTGTTTAATGGTTGGCATCACAGGTGGTAATTCGGGTAAGGATTCCACGCTGTCCTGTTGGTTCGAATATTTAAATTTAGCCCTCAATATTTTGTTAAGCTCAAATATCAAAGTGCTTTCATCAATCGAAAGCAACATGGCGCATTCTTTCACATAAATGCTGCGGGTAATCGTGTCGGGGATAATAGACACAGAGCTAAGCACTTCGCGAATCAAACCGGCTTTTTTTACAGGGTCGTTACTGGCTTCTACTAGCAAAAGCCCTGTTTTCATTCTGATGAAATCCTGCGCTTTGGTTGCCAGAAACGCTTTCAATTCGACTGGGCGTTGTTTTCTGGCAAATGAATCGGGGTCCTCTCCTTCAGGAAATAACACAAGTTTTACATTCATTCCCTGTTCCAGGATAAGGTCTATGCCACGAAAGGAGGCTTTGAGACCCGCTTCATCGCCATCATAGAGTATTGTAATATTGGGCGTAAACCGCTTGATGAGCCTTACCTGGTCAGCGGTGAGCGATGTGCCAGATGATGCTACCACATTTTGAATACCTGACTGATGAAATGAGATTACATCGGTATAGCCTTCAACCAAGTAGCAATTGTCGAGCGATGCAATTGCATTTTTGGCAAAATTTAATCCGTAAAGTACTTTACTTTTATTGTAGATATACGATTCGGGTGAATTGATGTACTTGGGTTTCGATGGATCATTCTTGAGTATTCGTCCTCCAAAGCCTATCACGCGACCCGTAAGATTGTGAATAGGAAACAACACCCTACCCCTGAAGCGATCGTAATAATCGTTGCCCTTTTCAATCGTTAGTCCACTCTGTACCAAGACCTGAATTTCATATCCCTTTTTCAAGGCATGCTGTGTAAATTCGCTCCACACTCCCGGGCAATAGCCCAATTGAAATTTCTGAACAGATTCGTCGCTGAATTCTCGCTCTTTAAAGTAGCTGATCCCTATTGATTTACCTTCTTCGTGGTTAAATAAATAATCGGTAAAGTAATTCTGAGCAAAAGAATAGATATTGTAAAGACTCTCCTTTTGGTTTTGCTCAACTATTTGTTCTTCTGTAGGTTCTTCATTAACTATTTCGATATGATATTTTTGAGCCAGAAATCGTAGAGCTTCAGGATAGGTATAATGTTCGTGCTCCATTACAAAATTTACAGCATCACCGGCTTTGCCACAACCGAAGCATTTGTAGATGCCTTTTGAAGCAGAAACTGTGAATGACGGAGTTTTTTCGTTATGAAAAGGGCACAACCCTATGTAATTGGCACCTCTTTTTTTCAAGGTAACAAATTCCGAAATCACCTCTTCAACCCTGGTGGTTTCGATAATTGATTGTATTACATCCTTTTGAATCAACGACTTAATTATTATTCTATGTTTTTGCTAAGTTACATGTTTTGAGCATACCTGATTCATGTGCAGTAATGAACTTTTTCATGGTGATTGGTTTTGCTGAGTTTTAAGCGCGAAAATAATTTTCTTCCATAAGTAAAATATGTTCAATGGATCATTGTCTTACCAATTGACTATATTTACATGAATTTTGATACACCTTCATCAAGCATAAACAACACGTGAGATATGATTGAAAAAGTAATAGAACTTCTTGAAAAACAAATAAATAAGCTGGATGAACCCAAGTTTGACTTGGGGATTTGGAAAAACACCACCATTATAATTCTGGATCGAATTTTCGGTAAGAACTCGGAAAAAGTCAGGCAGGTTCAGCAAATCAATTACGACCACAGCAGTTGGACCCTGCGCGACACATCGGGGGCCTCATCACTGGATGTATGTAAAAAACTTGGCAAGGAATTGCTTCTGACTACCATTGACGAATTAAAAGTTTTTGGCTTGCCCGAACAAAAAAGAACCGGCCAAGTTGATATAGCCCTGGTTCGTGGTGCTATGGAAGATGTGCTCCGGATTTCGCAATACCGTGAATTGATTTATATCAACCAAGAAAATGCAGACAGCATTGAACGCAAAAAAAAACTTGCTGAAAAATTGCAAAGTTTTGGTGATGAAGCTGTTCGGGAGATATTGGCAGGTATTCTCTGCCTCGAGCCTTTCAATGCGCTTGAGGGCTAATATTATTTCACTTTATTTTCGTTATATTTCAAATATAACTGCCTGAATGATTGTTTTTTAACAACAGGTAATGTGCGGCGTTGCCCCCAGGCTTTGGCGAAGAAACGTTGCAATATGCGATTTTTTGCCCCTGCACTTAGTGTGTCCGGTCGTCCTTTTCCTGTAAGTAGTTTTTTATAGGTCCACATAACAAATTTCTCGGAACGGGAATAATATTTTTGCTTTATTGCATCGTTGCGGTTGAAAAGCAATAATTCATGAAGTTTGATATGAACGGGGCATACTTCAGTGCATCGTCCACACAGGGTGGATGCAAAACTAAGGTGTTTGAATTCTTCCATCCCCTTCATCCACGGGGTAATAATTGCACCAATTGGTCCACTATAGGTTGTGCCATAAGCATGCCCGCCAACATTGCAATAAACCGGGCATGCGTTCAGGCAAGCGCCGCATCGTATGCAAGTAAGTGCTTTTCGTTGATGGTGCTGTCCTAATAATTCGGTTCGTTTGTTATCAATTAGAATAACATACATTTTAGCCGGTCCATCGGTTTCATATTCCTGCTTTGGGCCGCTAACGATTGAATTATAAACACTAATAAACTGGCCTGTACCATGGGTAGCAAGCAATGGCCAAAACAAATCAAGTTGGCTGAGCGAGGGTATAATCTTTTCAATCCCGGCAAGAACGATGTGTATTTTAGGAAAAGACATTGACATCATTGCATTGCCTTCATTTTCGGTGATGGCAACCGATCCGGTGTCAGCGATCAAGAAATTCGCACCGGTTATGCCAATATCAGCATTCAAAAACTTGTCACGAATTAAATTGCGTACAAATGCAGTGATTTGTTCAGGAGAGCTATCTTTAGGTAATTCAAATTTTTTATGAAATAAATCAGCAACATCTTCTTTCGACAGATGCATGGCGGGTGTAACTATGTGGTATGGTGGCTCTTCCCGCTGCTGAACAATAAACTCACCCAAATCTGTTTCAACAACTTCTATATCTTTCTTTATCAGGTGTTTGTTTATTTCGATTTCTTCGCTCACCATGCTTTTACTCTTAACAACCAGTTTTGCCCGGTTGTTTTTCATGATGGTCAGTATTTCTTTTATTGCATTGTTCGCATCGAGCGCCCATATCACCTTTCCACCTCTTTCTTCAAAGTTTTTTTCGAATTCAATAAGAAAGGCATCCAGGTTGTTTATGGCTTTTGACCGTATTACAGCAGCTCTTTTCCGGGCAAATTCAAGATTTCTAAACTGTTGTTTGCCTAGTACAACAGCCTGATCATATTTTGATATATTATATACAATCTTGCGCCGGTGTTCCTTGTCAAAAACAATTCTTTCACTCGCCGTTAAAAAGTCTTGATGTGCTGTTTGCTTTTCGCTCATAGAAGTAGATTGGATATTTTTTCAACTCTCCGGCAATGCCTTCTTCCTTCAAAATCGGTGGCTAAAAATACTTTCACTGCTTCCAATGCCACTTCTTCAGCAATAAACCTTGCAGGAAGTGCAATGATGTTGGCATCGTTGTGCAATCTTGCAAGGTAAGCAATCTCAACATTCCAACATAAAGCAGCGCGAACAAAACGGTATTTGTTTGCTGTCATATTCGCTCCGTTACCACTTCCGCAAATTACGATACCCCAGCTGAATATTCCATCATTTACACCTTTGGCAACCGGATGGGTAAAATCGGGATAATCAACACTTTCATTTGAATAGGTTCCAAAATCTTGAATGGCATAGTCATTTTTCAGCAAAATATCTTTTATCGCTTCCTTTAACCTGAATCCCGCATGGTCGCTTCCTATAGCTATTCTTTTTGAAAGATTATCCATCGTTTGAAAATTGAAAACAAAATTAGAGGAATATTCGACCAAACGCCTATATCTACCTGAAAATTAACAAACTATTTTCTTATTACAAAATTCAATAATACCATATAATTCTAATATTCAATATCTTAATTGCTGAATTCAAGTCACAAATGCAACTTTTTGTTTTGACAAATTTAGTAATAAAAATTCATTGGGTGTTAAAAAATTCAATTTTTTTCTTGGGCGATTATTTAAAATGTTCTGAACCCTTTGTACGTCATCGTTTGAGA
>JAUXXY010000218.1 GCA_030684735.1 Bacteroidales bacterium
TCTCAAACGATGACGTACAAAGGGTTCAGAACATTTTAAATAATCGCCCAAGAAAAAAATTGAATTTTTTAACACCCAATGAATTTTTATTACTAAATTTGTCAAAACAAAAAGTTGCATTTGTGACTTGAATTCAGCAATGATTAAAAATCAACTTCAAATCTTATGCTTAGCATGTGAAATTTTTCGCCGGCCTTGCCATCGGGATCAACCACCAGTTTGGGATTGCGGGTTAGCGCTCCGTTTTCATCATAACCCACAAACAACTTGTTCTTACCACTTGCATAGCGATCGTGGTTGAGATAGGCATAATTGAGCATTATCTTCACATTGTTATTGGCGTGGTAGTTTAGACCAATAGTGATGCCCTCGCCGGATCCCCCCATAATTTTGTCCATTCCACTGTTCAGGCTCAGATAATCATAGCGTAATGCCAATTCAACATCGCCCCACGATTTTCCGCGCGAGACCTGCGTAAATTCACCTTCCCCTACATTATAATTGTACTTGCCACCAAAAAGCAAATAACTTCCAAACACATAAAAGCCGTTGAAATTTTCAGTAGGTAGCTCCTCCTTACGATATACATTGCTCATCAGGTATTCGCCTTGCACGCGGAGATTTTTATAGTATCCGGCCAATTCGAGACCGCCCAGTTTGGCATAGTCAATCTTCCCAATCAAATCGGTATCAATATACTTTTTCCGGTTGATTGATGTAAGCGAGCGTGTGCTGTAGCGCAGGGTGCCTGGTACTTCAGCATCGGATTTAGGAGTTCTGTACGATCCAGCCACCCCAAAGTGCAATCCTTTGTTGAAATCGTTATAAAATGGCATGAACACCAGCTTCCCGGTCAAGGAGTAACCTTCATCGGTTCCAAAATCCTTGTTGTTGTTTTTTGAGAATGTTCTTTCTTCGAGATCATCAACAGCTTGAAAATGGATGCCACCTATGGCCAATAACCACTTATAATTATATGTGGCCGCCAACCCTGTGTGCCGTGAGGGCCCAAATGTATTCACAGCCATCGGCCTTTCCAGAAAGGTAAGATAGCGGCTGGTGGTGGTTGATTCCATTGAGAATCCTTCTTTGAAGTTTCCAGCCTTTAGCTCAAGGCCATTTTTACAGGTGTATTGCAGATAGGCATCTTTTAATTCCAGTTCTGAATTGGCAATGTCCATATCAAATTCAGCGTACCAATTTTTCTTAAATTGGGTTTTCACGGCAAACCGGGCGCGACGAATGGATGTTCCATCCCCAATCTCGTTGTAGGTGTCGCCAAAAAACATGGCGCCATCAAACTGCACACGAACATCATACCAAACCTTGTGTTTCTGATCTTTGCTTTCGAAAACAAGGATTCCGTTTCGTTCTTCAACAAACAGGGGTGTGCGGTTGACCCTCACCCCATACTGGTTGTAGCGCACAGTGTCATCGCTCTGCGCTTTCAAAAGGCTACCTGATGCCATTGCTGTCATTACAAGTGACCCAACTACGATTAGTTTTAATCTTTTCATAATGTTTAAATTTAGTTAAAGGTTATTTATAAAGTTAGAAAGGTTTTCGCCTGACGGAAGATTGAGTTTTTTGCGTAGTCTATACCTGGAAATTTCCACGCTTTTAGGAGTGATATTCATAATTGTCGAAATTTCCTTAGTGCTAAGATTAAGGCGCAACAGAATTGCGAGGCGTTTTTCCTGATCGGTAAGATCGGGAAAAGCGTTTTCAAGTTTCAAATGAAAATCCTTATGCATTTGCTCGATTTGTCCATAAAATTCGGGTGTCACGTTTGAATAGGATATTTTTTGCTTGATCATAATCAGCAGCTCATTCAGTTTACGCTCCCATTGCATTTTGTCGGGCTCTTTCTGAATCTCCCCAAGTGTGCTGGCTGTCCGTTCCAGAAATTCGCGTTGCTCGGTAATGCTTAGAGCAATGTTAACAAATTCACGACGTTTTGATTCGAGCTTGATATTTAATAATTCATTCGCTTTTTGAATAGCGTTAACTTCCAGATCGCTCAGCGCTTTTTGCGTATGATATGCTTGGTTTTGCTGGACAAGCAGGTCGTTTTCGGCCTTCAGGCGTAATTTTTGCTGTCTGAAAAACAAGAAGATAAGTACCACAATGATCAACGCTGCCAATGCCAGAATTGCGGGCATCACCAGGTCAATGCGATGTAGTGTTTGTTCAACAGTTTGAGACTCCGTAGATATTTTTCTTAGCAGTTGTGCGCCCGAAGTAACTTTCAGGCTGAATACATTTTGAATAAAGAACAAGGCAAAGTAGGTAAATATTCCTGCTACCAAGGGAGTAACAACCCAGCCAAGAGCAATGCCGCCAAGCGCCTTGAATTTTACCTCACGTGCGCCTTTCACAAGGCCAATGCCCAGCACAGCACCGATGACAACCTGAGTGCTCGAAACAGGCACCATGGGCAGAGCGGGTAACCCTATTGATTTGAGTGCATCGGCCAACGATGAAAAAGAGAACAGAAACAATACCAGCGAATGTGCCAGCACAACTACGATGGCGGCTTCGGGAGTAAGCGATAAAATGCCATTCCCTACTTTATTCATTACTCGTTTGCTGTAGGTAAAAATACCTGCAGCAATGGCTAGGCTACCTAAGAGGAAAAGTAATTGAACCCCATCAAGCGTAAACAAGCCAAAATGTAGTTCAAGCTGCGGAGCGGAGTCAACAAAAACCCCTATCACATTTGCTATATTATTAGCGCCCAGGCTATAAGCTCCAAAGGCGCCGACAATGATCAATCCTGTCCTTATGTAGCTATCAAGTTTAATCACATGTATCATTGCCTTGCGCAGGAACCAGCGCATGAGAAGGAAAAGGAGTGCAGAGAAAATCATGCCCATCACAGGGCCACTGATCCAGGAAACAACAATGGTCGAAAGTACTTTATAATCAGTAGCATTTCCGGTAAAAGCGCTCCAGCCCACAATGGCACCCACAACCGCCTGGCTTGTTGAAACAGGCAGGCCGCGCTGGGTCATGAGCAACACCGATAGCCCGGCACATAACGAAACGGTAAAGGCACCTGCCAATGCGTCCACGGCTCCCAAATTGTTGAGCGTTTCGGCTGCGCCCCGCCCCTGAAAAACAGCTCCGATGATAATAAAAATGCTGGAAATAAGAGCTGCACGCCTGAAACTAAGCATTTTTGATCCCACCGCTGTGCCAAAAATATTAGCAGCGTCGTTTGCCCCCAACGACCAACCCAAAAACAGACCACTTGAAATGAATATCAGAAAAAGCATCCGTTACAAATTAAATGGTGCGCTTGATAGCCATGATCGAAAGCATATCAGCGGCCCGCTCTGCAGCGTCAGATATGGTTTCGATGTGGAGGGTGAAATACCGCAGGTGAAATTTTTCGCTAAGTTTAAGGGCGGGCATATAATGGAAAACCCTGCGCTTGATAGCATCGGCGAGCTTATCAGCCTCTTTTTCATACAAATATACCCGATGGATTTTTTCTTTAACCGATTCAGGATCACGAAAATAGGCACGAGTGGCGGGAATTATCGAGTCAACTGCCGAGCCTGACAACTCTGTGAGCTTGATTAGGTCCTGATTTAGTTCTGCAGGAATGTAGGGTACCTCAACATCGAACTGAAACAAGGCGGTTTTTGCAAGATCAATAATATTATCGAGAACTTCAAGAAGCCGAAGCAGGTCGCCCCTGAGTTGTGGCATTAATGATTGGGTATAAAGCAGGTTTTCGAGTTTTCGCTTGATGATGTCGGCTTCTGTTTCGAGGTTCGACAACGTGCGAAGGTTGTCGAGAAAATTTTCGCGGTTTCCGAAAAGATAATTGCGAACACCTTCCTTGAAAATAAGAACCCCTTGATCAATGGTATTTAAAAATTGATCAATCAGTTCGATTGATTTGTTTGCATGTTTGAATGAAAACATAACAGAATGAAATTAATTATTGCACCAAAGATATATATAAATAATCTCCGCTGTTAAGCACGCTAATAGTCGCTCTATTGGCTTGATTCTATAATGTAGAGCTTACTTATATGATAAGTTTTTAATTATCATTGTTTTAACAATATTTAGTAGTGGTCGCAGACCCTCTGTATGACTTTCACCCTGAAAAAGATGGTAGATTTGTAGAGGTTTGAAATGAGAGCAATTGTATCATGCCACTGCTGTTGCGTGTATAAATAACATCCAATCGGGCTATAGCTTGATCGAGCAGCTAAGAATAATACTTCAGCCTAGCGCATCAGTAGGAAATCCTCAAATCTATTTGGGCAAAATTAAATATCATCCTTACCTTTGTGCCGTTAAGATAAAAAGAGGAAAACCAATTTATGACCTGTCAAAAGCTCTCCATCCTTATTCCAGCCTATAACGAAGCGGCCACCATACACATGATCCTCGACAAAGTGCTGCAAACCAGGCTAATAAACAATATTGAAAAAGAATTAGTGATTGTAAACGATAGTTCAACCGATAAAACCGCTGAGGTGGTCGAAAAATATATTGCTGCTCATCCCGAGGTCGATATCCGTTTGTTCAATCAGCCTTATAACCAAGGCAAGGGTGCCGCCCTTCACAAAGCCATTGATTTGGCTACCGGCGACCATGTAATTGTTCAGGATGCAGACCTGGAATATGACCCCGACGAATATAACCTGCTGCTCAAACCTATTCTGGATGGCGCAGCCGATGTCGTTTACGGTTCAAGGTTTTCGGGTGGCAATGCCCACCGTATCCTTTTCTTCTGGCACACCATTGGGAATAAGTTTCTTACTTTCCTGTCGAACTTGTTCACCAACCTCAACCTTACGGATATGGAAACATGTTACAAGCTCTTCAGGGCCGATATTATCAAAAATATATATTTCTGCGAAAACCGCTTTGGGTTCGAACCTGAGGTAACTGCCAAGATTTCGCGAGTGCCTGGCATACGAATTTATGAAGTGGGCATTTCCTATTATGGCCGAACCTATGAAGATGGAAAGAAAATAGGCGCAAAAGACGGATTCAGGGCTATTTATTGCATATTGAAGTACAACATTTTCAAGCGACGTGTTTTTAAATAATTGGTAAATATTTAGGTACATAGAGAATTAGGATATTAGACAGTAGGATATACATTAGCTTGTCGCTTGGGTTATGTAGAGAAATCAGAAATTAGCAAATATGAACTGAAAATTGTAGAAACAGAAAAAGTGTTAGGCGCATTGATTCGAGCATTGCGGTAATGTTCAATGGTTCGCAGTCTAAAAGCCT
>JAUXXY010000232.1 GCA_030684735.1 Bacteroidales bacterium
ATGGTTTGGTCTGGTAAAAGTACTGTTTTTATTTTAGGCATAATCCTGCCTGAGATGCGATTCAAGAAACCCATTGTTTGTATAGGTTTGAAATTATTTTACTCAAATTCTGATTTCAATATTCTTAATACTTCCTTAATCGTTTCTTCTTCAAGATCGGTGCGCTGTACCAAGTCGTCAATGCTGATTTCAAGCACATTTTTAGCGGTATCGCAACCAATGTTTTTCAGCTCGTCAATGATCCACTGATCAATTTCATCGGCAAATTCTTGAAGATCAACATCTTCGTAGAGTGATTCGGAGTCACGGAATACATCAATTTCGTAACCCGTGAGCTTACTGGCGAGCTTAATGTTGTAGCCGCCCTTGCCAATGGCTAACGAAACCTGGTCGGGTTTCATGAAGACCTCGGCCCGTTTATTCGCCTCATCCAATGTAATGGAGGTAACCTTGGCCGGACTCAATGCACGTTGGATATAGAGCGATGGATTTGAGGTGTAATTGATTACATCTATGTTTTCGTTGTGTAATTCGCGAACTATACCATGAATTCGCGAACCTTTCATTCCAACACAGGCTCCAACGGGGTCAATGCGGTCGTCGTAAGATTCGACAGACACTTTTGCACGTTCACCCGGAACTCTCACAATGTTTTTGATAGTGATGAGTCCATCGTACACTTCGGGCACTTCTGATTCGAACAATCGTTCGAGGAAGACAGGACTACTGCGCGACAAAACAATGATGGGGTTATTGTTTTTCATTTCAACCCTATCAACTATGGCACGGATAGAATCGCCTTTGCGATAAAAATCGCTTGGTATTTGTTCCGATTTCGGTAATAGCAACTCAATATACTCATCGTCGAGCACCATGATTTCTTTCTTCCAAACCTGGTATACCTCACCAGATACTATCTCGCCTACCTTGTCTTTGTATTTCTTGTAGATATTGTCTTTTTCGTATTCCTGGATCTTTGAAATGAGGTTTTGCCTGATTGAAAGGATTTCCCTGCGGCCAAAATCAGACATTTTTATCTCTTCCGAAACTTCTTCACCTATTTCAAAATCTGGTTCTATTTTAATTGCCTCGGAATAAGCAACTTGAGTATTTTCATCTTCTACCTCTCCATCATCAACAATGATGCGGTTGCGCCATATTTCGAGGTCTCCTTTATCAATGTTTACGATGATATCGAAATTCTCGTCGCTACCATATTTCTTGGTAAGCATATGCCTGAAAACATCTTCCAGGATACGCATCATTGTTTCACGGTCAATGTTTTTAAACTCCTTGAATTCGGAGAAAGTTTCGCCTAAATTGATGTGTTCCATTTTTATTGAGATAATAATTTGTTTCAGAATTATTTAAAACTGATAATACATTTTGCTCTTTCAATCTCGCCGTAAGTCAGCCCAACAGGTTCGGCAATCATTGTTTTTTGTCTTTTTTTCGTATCAGGGGCCAGCGTAATGCCATTTTCGCCGGCTTGCAACAAGACGCCTATCAGTTTTTCGCCATTAGTGCATACAACTTCCAGCTTTTTCCCGATATTCTTGGGGTATTGTCTTGGAAACTTCAACACCTGGTCGGCACCTGCCGAGCTCACATGAAGTTCGAAATCTTCTTGATCACGGTTGAGACGCGATTCTACATATTTGGACAAAAACGCACAATCACCTACTGTAACATATTGATCACCATCAATATAAATCAGAATTCTGTTGCCAGATTTCACGATAATATCGGTAACAAACACGCTGCCGTCCTGCAGGCCTTCTTCAACAATACGTTTAATTTTTTCCTGGTCTATCATATTCACTTTAATAAAACAGGGGACTTTTGTCCCCCATCTCCTCGAACCTTGTCACCCATCCGTCTTTATCGTTTTCTTTTCAGAAAATCAAAATCCGGAGGCAGGGTGTTTTTCTTTTCAGGGCGCAAAGATAATATTTTTTTAGTTGCCTAATAATTAGATGGTTATTTTTTTCTGAAAATAAATCACACACAAACGTTTACCATGTAAAAACAGAAAGGAAAAGGATCAGTCGTTGGTTATAGAAATTAATGTAATTTTAGCCCTTTTTAAAGAGCAACCATTACTTAACTTCAATATCTATGTTCAAACCCCGCCTGAACTTCTGGCAGATATGGAACATGAGTTTCGGATTTCTGGGTATTCAGTTTGGTTTTGCCCTACAGAATGCCAATGTGAGTAGAATCTTTGAAACACTTGGCGCTAATCTCGAGAGTATTCCTATTCTTTGGATTGCTGCTCCTGTTACAGGCCTCATTGTGCAACCTATTATCGGGCACATGAGCGATAACACATGGACACGTCTTGGACGTCGCCGCCCGTTTTTTCTCGTAGGTGCTATACTTGCATCATTTGCGCTTATTTTCATGCCAAATTCGCCGGCTTTGTGGGTGGCTGCCGGGATGTTGTGGGTGATGGATGCCAGCATCAACATTTCAATGGAACCCTTTCGTGCCTTTGTAGGCGATATGCTTTTACCCGAACAACGAACCAGGGGTTTTGCCATGCAGAGCTTTTTTATCGGTGTGGGTGCAGTGGTTGCTTCGGCGCTGCCATACGTATTGACTAATTGGCTTGGCATACCTAATACCGCGCCCGAAGGCATGATTCCATTATCAGTTAAGTATTCATTCTACATCGGAGCGGCTGTCTTTTTCCTGGCTGTGTTATGGACGGTGATCCGTACTAAGGAATATTCACCTGAGCAATTAAGAAAATTCGATGAAGCCGAAAAGGGGGAAAAAGATAGTACGCCTACAAACGACCATGATGAAATATTACCTGCATCACGATTTATAACCGGAAGTTGGCTATGGATTGCAGTGGGTTTGCTGGCCTCGCTGGCGGTGTATTACTTCAATTTTCAAACCGAGGTTTATATCCTCACCATTGGCATCACGGCTTTTGGTGTGATTCAACTAGTTACAGGGCTCCTGATTCAATCAGGCAACAATAAAAATGGCTTGGTGGTGGTGATCAACGACTTGTTCCGTATGCCCAAAGCTATGGCTCAATTGTCTGTAGTTCAATTTTTTTCGTGGTTTGCATTGTTTGCTATGTGGATATACACCACATCTGCAGTTACGAGCCACATTTACGCTACCAAAGATACTTCATCTGACCTTTACAATGAAGGGGCTAACTGGGTCGGTATTATGTTCGCGGCTTACAATGGTTTTGCGGCTATGGTGGCGTTTCTTCTTCCCGTGCTTGCGCGCTATACAAACCGCCGCATCACCCACATGATTTCACTCATTGCTGGGGGCCTTGGCCTGATTTCCATATACTTCTTCAAAGACCCTAAACTGCTCATTATATCTATGTTAGGTGTTGGAGTGGCTTGGGCAAGCATTTTATCAATGCCGTATGCTATCCTCACTGGTTCATTGCCCTCCCATAAGATGGGAACCTACATGGGGATATTCAATTTCTTTATTGTCATACCACAGATACTGGCTGCAAGTATCCTGGGATTCTTTGTCAGTAAAATAGCCGGAGGACATGCCATTTATGCCCTGCTCCTGGGAGGGTGTTCCATGTTCGTAGCCGCTTTCCTGGTTCTTCTTGTTCACGATGCCGATGAAAAAACTATCAAACATAAATAATTATGAAACTCGACCGTAGCAGCGGGATACTCCTGCACATTACTTCTCTTCCCGGAAAATTCGGAATTGGTAATTTCGGTGAAGGAGCTTACCATTTTATTGATTATTTAATTGCTGCACGTCAATCGGTGTGGCAGCTACTACCTCTGGGCCACACTGGCTACGGCGATTCGCCGTATCAGTGTTATTCTGCTTTCGCTGGAAACCCATTGCTCATTGACCTCGAATTGCTGAAAAAAGAAGGATTCCTTGAGGCCAGCGACCTGAAAACAAGTCAAACTTTCAGCACTTGCGAAGTAGAGTTCGGCAAGGTATCGGAATTCGTTTATCCATTGCTGAAAAAAGCAGCCTTGGCATTCTTGGCAAGCGCAAGCTTAGTTGAGCGCACCAAATTCGAGGTATTTTGCTACAAAAACAGCTATTGGTTAGGCGACTATGCCTTTTTCATGGCCGTAAAACAGCTTTATGGTGGCAAGCCCTGGTGGCAATGGGACAAAGAAATCAGGCTGCGCATCGGCACAAGCGTTGATCAGCTTGGACAAGAACTTGAAACGCAAGTCAATATCTGGAAACTGACCCAGTTTTTCTTCTTTGACCAGTGGAGCGCGCTAAAATCCTATGCTAACCGCAACGGGATAAAAATCGTAGGCGACATTCCCCTTTATGTAGCCCACGACAGTGCCGACACCTGGTGTCATCCTGAAATGTTCTGGTTTGACGAGGTGCGCAACCCCGTACGCGTGGCCGGCGTGCCACCCGACTACTTCAGCGAAACCGGACAATTGTGGGGCAACCCGCTGTATAATTGGGCAAAATTGCAAGAGGACGGTTTTGATTGGTGGATTGAGCGCATTAAAGCCAATTTCTCGCTTTACGACATCTTGCGCATTGACCATTTTCGAGGATTGGCAGCTTACTGGGCTGTGCCTTTTGGCGAGAAAACCGCCATCAACGGAGAGTGGTTGCCTGCACCCGGTAAGGATTTGCTCGAGACCATCAAAAAAACACTTGGAGTGCTTCCGATCATAGCCGAAGACCTGGGTGTTATCACTCCTGATGTGGAAGAACTGCGCGACTCGAACCACTTTCCTGGAATGAAAATTTTGCAGTTTGCGTTCGATTCGGAAGAAGAAAATGACTTCCTTCCGCACACCTATCCACGCAACTGTATCGTATATACCGGAACCCACGATAATGACACCTCCGTTGGCTGGTATCAGGCAAGCAAAGAACAGGACAAGCAGGTAATAAGCGAGTACTTCAATCCCGACGAAAATGACATTAGCTGGGCTTTTATCAAACTGGCATGGTCGTCGGTGGCCGATTTGGCCATTGCTCCCTTGCAAGATGTGCTGAGGCTGGGAACTGATGCACGCATGAATCTGCCCGGCAAACCTTCGGGCTATTGGAAATGGCGTTACAGGGCTGAGCATCTCACCGTTGAGCATGCATTGAAACTCAGGAAATTGACCAAGATATTTGGGCGTATCTGATCACAGCCAAATGCTTACAAATTAATACCCAACTTCTATGTATCAGGCTGAAATAGTAAAAAGTGCATACGGAAAAAGGAACATCTTTTTTAATTTCAAGGATCGCTGGGCTAAGAGCGGGTGTAACGAAATATAAAACAGTTCACTATATTTGTGATGTTATGTGTAACCAGAGACGAAAGTCGGATTCGATCATAAAACTTACCAAAATATTGAAATTCAACATGCCATGATGAGAACAAAGTTCCCAACAAGATTGGTACCACGACAAACTATCGGCAACATTGGACTATATTTTGTGTGCTATCAGCTTTCAATATTTGGGTGGAATGTCTTACCTACATCACGAAATACAAAAGGGGTAGATATTTTTATTTATAGTCAAAATGGAATGGATTACAAAGCAATACAAGTAAAAACTCTTTCTAAAAGGACTGCAGTACCATTAGGGTCTGATTTAACTAATTTAATTTCAGAATACTTAATATTAGTTGTTCGCAGTTACCCAAATGAACCAGTATGCTACATAATGACAAAAACTGAAGTTATTAAACAGGCAATTAAAAGAGAAAAAGGTGGTAAAACCAGTTTTTGGCTTCCAATCCCCTGTTATGACAATGACAAGTATAAAGAAAAATGGGAAAGAATAGGTCACGGTGTTTCTCTATGTAAAAAATCGAAATGACAAGATATTAACTATTTGAGGACTAATTTTTAAATACATAATAATTATGAAAACTTTATGTAAAATATTGCTTGTGAGCTTGATACCAATTATCTACCAATCAAACTCTGTTCTCAATGCTCAGATTCTGAAATATAGAATAGTAAAGAAACAAGACATTAGCTTTATGAATACACCCAGAATGGTATATAGAATTATTTTTGATGTTAATACATTACCTACTGAAAAACAACTCAGTAGTACTGCGACTTATTTATGGGAGAATGGGAATAAAACGTGGAAAGAATTTACAGTTTTCATGTACTTACCCGAGATGAATACCGAATCAATCGCATATGGAGTCGCCGAATTTAACAATAATGGTCTAATAAAGTTAGACAAAAACGATTATGCCCTTGCTGGCACTAAATGGGTAATTAAAGAAAAACCAATAGTTAAACAAAATATTTCTAATTCTAAGACTAAAGAATATACAATAAATCTTTCAGCCAGCATTCAGGAAGAGAGAAAAGTAAATATTAACATTACGACCGACTTTCCGGATGGTGTAAACTTTTTATTAACTATAGAACGTATTTATTTTTTGAAAGGAGATAGCGAAACTTATGCTGGAGAACTTTTTAATAAAGATATTGCTATTAGAAACGGAAAATTTGAAACAATAATTGATGTTATCAGTGATACAAAATGGTACAGTGAACACCAAAGACTTGTTAAAGCACTTCCAAATGATATTCAACCAATATCTAAGATTTCCGATAACATTACGATAGATGTAAGGTTTTCATCTGCTCGAACTCAATTACAAAGTGTTCTAAAAATCACAGGAAATTATGGAGAGTTTGTTTCAGGTAAAGGAGCAGAAAAACTTGGAAAACTGACAACATATCAAGTTTCTAAAGAACTATATCTACCATTTAAGAAATGACCTTCCTTATCTATATTATTCTTATTCAATTTTAAAGATTGCTTTTACAAAAGTAATAATCAAAAGACATTCATAATACCGTGACTAATAACTACATGACTAGATATTCTCAATAAATGGCTACATAACACGGACAATAAAGGTAAGTTGCTTGTCACGGTTTTTGCAATTGTTCTCGTTTACCAAGACAAATCCGTAACCGGTGACACACCATGACTGCGCCGCTACCCTTTACAGAATAGAAAACACCATGACAAATTCCGTCCACCAAGACAAATTGTACCGCGACACTCGCATAGCCCAGTCAGCTCCTACCTGGACTGCAAAAACACGCGCCATACCCTCCTGGCACCGTGACAATTTCGCAGCTAAAGTACAAGGACTCTGCCCGGTGCTCGCGTCGGGTAACGCAACCTCCCTTTATTGCCGGGCCGTTGTGTGTCAGCTTAAAACGATACCAAACCGATAGAGTAAAAAATAATGTTTCTATTTTTGGAAACTTTGTTTATCTTTGTAGGGTTTAACAATGACAATATTAAATGAGATATTTTGAAACAAGATTTTTAGAAGAAGCGGACGAGTTCATATCGGGACTTGACCTAAAGACAACCAAAAAAATCTTTTACAATATTGACCTTGCTGAACAGGCAAACGACCAAAAACATTTAAAGAAACTTCAAAATGACATTTGGGAGTTTCGGGCAAAGTTCGCAGGACTTCAAATCATCCCGAAAGCTTTCGGGATTGCATTTTGGGACAAGACCGACAATAAAGAAACTTTGGTTGTTGCAACCCATGGTTTTATAAAAAAGTTAGACAAAGTTCCGGCAAACGAAATTGACCGAGCAGTAAGACTCAGAGAGAAGTATTTCAACAACAAACAAAAAAAGTAATAATATGGCAACTAAAGAAATTAAGACATATTCCCTTGCCGAAATGAAGGACAAGTACATCGGTAAAGAAGGGACAATTGACCGTGACGAATACGAATATGAACTACGTATGGAGGTTTTGGGGAAAATGATTAAAACTGCA
>JAUXXY010000233.1 GCA_030684735.1 Bacteroidales bacterium
ACTATTACGATTTTGATGACCGGAAGTTTAAGACCATGACTTTCAGCGATTACCGCAGGCAAAGCAATGGAAAACACTTCGCTTTCAACATGGAGATGAAAAATCACCTTAACAACCGCTTTTCCGAAATTACGGTTGACAAGTTCCAACTGGGATCGAACCCGGATGAAAGCAGCTTTTCAGTAGTAACACTTGGAAACTAAAAGAGATTACCGGGTAAAACAATATTTTGATGTACTGAAATTAATTTATCAATCTTTTTATACCATAATATTATGAACAGAAACCTAAAAATTCAAAAGCAAACCAAATCTGCAATCTCCTAATTTCAAGCATGTCACAAATTGAATCTGCTAGCTTGAAATGTGAAAATCAAATAAACTGTATATTATTTAAGCATGATGTCAGGGAATTGAAGTTAGATTATTATTTTTGTATTGAAAAATCATGATTAATCTGCCTTAAATGCCGAAATCAATACTTGTTTACGGTGACAAACCGGGATTTTTCAACACTGAGTACCGGGTCATTTACACATGCATACTGTTGGCAATATCATCCTGCACGTATAATCAAAAGAATACGTTGGCAGAAGATTCTAATAATCTTTCAGGATCAAATGAATCAACACATTCGATGTGGAATATTGACATCAATAACGATATTCCATGGGTTATTGAATGGATTGATGAACTTAGGAAGGGAGATATTCTTGTGAAACCCAATATAAACCTTCTTCCAGGAACCGCTTTCATTGAAAACGGTTGGGGCTACGGCCATGCTGCTATTGTGACACAGGGCGCTCAGCATCAGCATCGCGACAGTATTCTGGCCAACTCCTGGATTTTTGAATCGCACGCCCAGAGCGTACCCAAAAATGATCAATTGCGAGAGATTCGCGGTTTTGTGGTCAGCAATAATCGGGCATTTCATAATGAAGGTTTTGGGCCCAAATACAACGGAAATAGGTATCAGCTCAGGCTCAACATTAGCGAAAGTCAGATTGATTCAATCATTGCTTTTATGCGTTCGCAAAAAGGCAGTTATTCCAGTTGGAACTCTATGAAACGCTTTCCGGGTATCACCCGCATTGATCAAGTGGTAAATAAAGACATACGTGAGAACTGGGCTGATAATACACACTGGTATTGTTCGCTATTGATCTGGCAAGCAGTATTATACGTAACCGGCATTGATCTTGACCCTAATGGTGGATATTTTGTGTATCCGAACGACTTGATCGCCAGCCCCTATTTTGATAATACTACGGAATTTCAGGGGCGTGCAAGGTTCTAAGATAGTAAGCCTACTTTTTGATGTTCATTATTTTGTCAGCAGTCAGCATTAACTTATCTACAAAAACAAAGGAGCTATCGCTATAATAAATGGCATAATCAAGCTTATCGCTTGCTTCCCTGACCTTGAGTCTGATTGTGCATAGTTTGCGGTTATCCCTCATTCTGTAAACATTAATTTTACTGTACCTGTTAAATTCTTCGATAAAGTCGATCGCATTGCTGTTGATGGCATCGTTATCAACTTCGGCGCATAAGAAAACAGGATACATAGAAAGCTTCATATTTATAGACTTAACAAAAAATGAGCCTGATTCTACCATACCAACTCTCAACTTTGTTACCCAATGCAACATTTCCTTCGAATCTTTTAGAACTTTGGTTTTAATCTTAACATCCCCATAATCTTTTCTTAATCGGGTTGTAAGATCGGCTTCTAGATGATAATTCTCAAAACCAACCCTTGTGTGTAATTCAACGGGTAATTTATGTTCGAGCCTTGCTGAATGATCAATTTCTGCTGAGAGTTTTTCGCCTGCGAACAATAACGCATGAAACCTGGTGGGAATCATCAAACTACTGCTGCTTGGATCTTCGGCATATTCAGCGATGACAAACCGGAATATTTTTTCAGATTCTGCTTGTAGCGTATAATTAATGATGATTGAATCGCTGTACCCGGATCTAGTAAACCCCCTGTTGATACTATCAAAATCATAGACACCACAAAGCACGTCAAAGTTAAATTTACTGATCCCACCCAATGTTTCACTACGGTGTGCGAAAAAAGGAATAGGTGCATTTTCGACCTTTGTCAATTCCTGTAAAACCCTGTACGATCTTGTATGCTGAATGCCTTCAATCAGGCGGATGAGTTCATAATCAAATGCACGCAGGTGAGCTTCCGCTTCTTCCTTGCTGAGAGCAGGCTTACAGTAATTGAAAAATATGCTGATGGTTATTAAGAGCAACACAAAGGGCAGAAAATGCTTCTTAACAACGGGATTCTTATTCATAAACGATGTGCTCAAACCTTTTGCCAGTTTCTTCAACAATCTTGCATACCCACCATTTGGGATAACCGGGATGACGGGGTGGTAAAAAATAACCATTCGGCTTTTTCGCAAAACCCCTTCTTTTTCTGATTAACGTTGACATCTATGTATTTCACAGGCAGGATTTGCCAGGCTCCTGCTGGCGTTTAATCATATTGTTACCATAGTTTACTGAATAATCTGAGCTGAATTCACGGGCTTGGGCAGGATATTTTTCCTAAGAGCAAGTCCGGTTAAAACTATTTTTATAGGCTACCCATAATATCTTCAACTAATTCCCAGCTGCCATCTTCATAAACTAATACTGGTTGAAGCACTTCTTCACCGAGGTCAGGATCGTAAACCATTTTAAATTCAATATGGCCGATTGTTTTCTTAAGTTCGCTTTGTTTGACTTTAATATCCGTATTTTTATTCAAGCAACTGATATCCGTCTCTCCACAATTGTCCATAGCAAATGGTTTAGCGCTGCCTTCAATACGTAGCGGAGTAACCTGAAAATGGCCCGAAATATTTTCAGCAGTCGCTTTATCACTGGTGTAAGTGATATTAAGATCAGAACTGATCAATACGTTACTTTCTTTCTTAATCAATAAAGAGGTTGAAAAGTTCACTCCGCTTCCGCTAAAGCTAAGTGTCATATTGTAAGGAAGCATCACTATATTTAAAGTTATTGAAGTAGGCATACCCTTCTCTGAATATGAAGCCTCAAAAGAAGCCGTCAGCTTAATTGCCGAATTGATCTTATGTTCAACATTTGCTTTAGTCGGAAATTTTTCAGTGTATGTGCCGTTTTCATCGGTAAATGTAATTTCTACATATTCAACATTACTGATTTTAATTGTTGCATTTAGCTGCTGAGCGTTATACGCTGCTTCGTTTTCGGGATAGATAAACCTGAGGAAATTAACATTCTGATCAATCAAATCAAATTCATTGGTACTGAAGTTAAACTGATAAATTCCTTTATCTGTTAGTTCATACTTGCTGCTTCCTTTCAAATGTACACCCTCTTTAATTAGACTCTTGGCTTTTAAGTAGCGATGACTTTCACCGAACTTTAAAACCATCTTTAACGAGCGTTTTAATCCTTTATCAATGTCCATCAAGCTCGATAAATAGTTTAAAGAGGCGGCAGCAGGCTCATCCATCAGATTCTCCATATCGGTCATTATTTTCTGGGAAGAAGCCCTGATTTCAACTTTGGCATCATCGGCCGATAATATTTCATCCTTCTGGCATGTAACCAGCAGTATTGTTATAGCAATAACCGCGGTTGATAAGATAACAAATTGCTTTTTCATGGTTTTATTAATTTATTTAATGGATCAATACATGATCCGATATTCGGATGGTTTCGACAAAGATAATATAAAAATTTCAGAAATGTTCGTTTTTTATTGAAATTTTGGCGCGCTTTGAACTTAAACAATATGAACATTATTAAATGCACAGATTCTAATAAGCCTGGACCCAACTGTTTGTGTACCTTAATAGCACAACCAATAATCTTATTTAATGATTCATTTTCAATACTAATAACTTCTTCACTTTTTGAAACTTGGTGTCCCTGCCTGCGAATGCTTTGAACTGTGGGTGGCAGGCACGTTCTCAGTGGCTCTTTGTATATTAGATATATGATCGAGTTTCTCAAAGAAGATACAGTATAACTCAATGGTGCGATAACCTAACAACATCCCATCATATCAAAATAATATTTAGCAAACCTGCCCAATAAGATCCTGTTTGTCGGAGTTTTGCTTTCTTTTGCAACTTGCTTTCCCCAAAGGGGTACTTGACTTATTATAAGGCTAATCAAATATTTCTTAACAAGTTGTAACTATGCAAGATAACAAACCAAAAGGCAAAGGATTCCGCTCCTTCTCAAAAAATTTCTGGACAGTAATCATCATGGAATTTTTTGAGCGGGGCTCATACTATGGCGTGATGTCGGTATTATCGGTTTACCTGGTTATGAGCACTGATAACGGTGGCTTGGGCTTCTCGAAAGAAAGTGTAGGCGTTATTAAAAGTACCATCACACCATTGCTCTACCTGCTTCCTATCCTTTCGGGAGCCATTGCCGACCGCTTCGGCTACCGCCGTTTGCTGATGTTTGCTTTCGGTATTATGAGCCTTGGCTATTTTCTTACAAGCACCGTAACAAGCTATCAACTTGTTTTCCTGAGCCTCTTACTTATGGCAATAGGCGCCGGATTCTTTAAACCTCTTATCTCAGGCACCATCGCTCGTGAAACAGATGAACACAACAGTACTTTGGGCTTTGGGATCTTTTATTGGTCAATCAACCTGGGAGCGTTTATCTTCCCACTAATTCTTGTTCCTTACCTCAAAGGTATTTCATGGCCCTACATATTTATCATGGCTTCTATCGGAACAGGCTGGCTGCTGATTCTCAACATTTTTGTTTATAAAGAACCTGCCAAACCTGCAAGCACAAAAAACATCCTTGACGTGCTCAAAGGTGTTGTGCTGGTGCTCAAAGACTACCGGTTTGTGGTTATGATAGTGATCTACTCCATGTTCTGGATACTCTACTTTCAGATGTTCGACACTGTACTTTGGTATCTTACCGAACATGTTGACATGACTCCGGTGAACAAGGTAGTGAACGGTTTTTTGCGTCTTTTCACCGAAAATCCTAACTGGAAATTCGAAGCTGAGCATGTCACGGTGATGAATGCCGGAACCATCATTGCCCTGCAGCTTATTGTTTCGAGCATCGTTAAAAACACCAAAGCCCTGCCCACTATGATTGTAGGTATAGCTATGGGCACCACCGGCATGGCCATACTTGCCATCTCCATGCACGCATGGGTGTTCATGGCTGGAATCATCATTTTCTCTATCGGCGAAATGACTGCACATCCCAAATTCATCAGTTATGTTGGATTGATTGCTCCCCCTGATAAGAAGGCCTTATACTTAGGCTATTCATTTCTTTATGGTGTGATTGGAAGCGGAGTGGGCGGTATCCTGGGCGCCACCTTGTATGTGAAGTTTGTTGATGGCATGAATCGCCCCGATATACTATGGATCACATTCAGCATGATCGGCGTTGCAACCATCCTCGGATTACTGCTTTACAACAGATACCTCGCACCCCGAAAGTAGCTGCAAGTATTATTTAGTGTCTGTCCGTAATGT
>JAUXXY010000246.1 GCA_030684735.1 Bacteroidales bacterium
GGGTCTCCTCCTTCAACAACGCAAACCAGTTTTGCTTTTTAACAAGGGGGTGCCTTTTTGAAAATAAAAACGAACAACTGATTATCAAATAATTACAAGGATTTATCCCTTGTTCTGCAAGTTAGTCGGATAATAGTGAAAGTTTTTCTAAGCCTGGGATTAACCCAGATGCCCCCTATATGCCTGCATACTGCTCATTCCTGCCCGCCTAACCCTGGCCAACAAAATGGCAGGCAGGAATTCGTTCCTCCGACTGACAAATCTGGGTTTTTTCAATCGGATACTTTCTGGGTCCAAAGCACCGCGTAAGGGCTGTTCCCACAATTTTACGTTACCGAATTGACTCGGTAATATGTATAAACGAGTTCAACCTCGTAATGCTGGCTCAGCATTCGCCCTTCGCCATCAATAAATACCTCGCTGTATGTCAATTCATTATTTTCGTTGAAACACCTTACTACCTTCAATACCTCATCGCCTGCGTTATTTGTCATAGCCTGCAACACCATGTTACCCTGATCGTCATATTCATAGTGGGTGGTTGTATTCTTACCCTGGGTTTGTTCAACCAATCTGATCAACCGGCCTTTCCCATCTTCGTCAAAAGTGTTGTTTTCCAGGAGATTATCTTCTTCGTCAAATACGCTTTCTTCCTTCTTCCGTCCGGCATCCGTATAAGTAATGAGTATGTGGAGTGTTTCATCGCTCTCACTATCCCAGCGCACCCGACTTATGGCGTTCCCGTGCTCGTCATAGCTGAATTCCTCGCTCGAGAGTAGATTGTCCTCTGCATCGAAAACCTCGTGTATTGCAAGAAAGTCGCCCCGATACCCGAACAACTCTTTCATCTCCGGTTCATCTTCATCATTTACTGTGATTTTCGATATGATCCTGTGTTGGCTGTCGTAACGATAGGTTGTCGTGTCAACCGATCCATCAGCGTAATGCTTATATTCTTTCAGGATTAATCCGTTTTCATTGCGTTCGTAACTTTTTTCTTCTGTGGTTTCATCATCGCCGGCAGTATATTTTTCACGTATCAAGAAACCGTTCATACCGTAATCGTCCAAAAAGTGTTCGGTAATTTTACCATCGGGGCCGAAAAGCTTTTGCTCCAACACGTTGCCTTTCTGGTCATACTCTGTGTAGCTGTAAGGCGAAGCATCTGCCTCTGAATCAACGGTTTGGTTTAGGCCATGAAGCAAATTGCGGCGATAGATAGCCGTAGTTTTCTTTTGGGTCATAAGTGGAATAGTTTTAGTAAATCAATCATGCAAAACTACTGAATACGCACTTCAAATTCTCTTACATATAGTGAAAAGCTCTAACTTTGTCCCATTACAAAATTTCTCCATCACAAAACATAATTTTCTGTAACATGAAAAATCTATTGACCTTACTGACCGTAATTGGTTTCATCGCAATCAACAGTTGTAATGACGCCTCTAAGCTCAATTATCCACAAACCGAGAAAGTAGAAGTAATTGACAACTATTTTGGTGTTGATGTGGTTGACCCTTACCGCTGGCTCGAAGACGACAACTCAGCAGAAACTGCGGAATGGGTGAAACAGCAAAACGATGTTACTTTCGGATATCTTAATAGCATCTCATTCCGCGAGAAAATCAACGAACGCCTCACCGATATTTGGGATTATCCAAAATATGGTGTACCCTGGCGCGCAGGTAAAAATTATTTCTTTTTCAAAAACGATGGCATGCAAAACCAAAGCGTGCTCTATATACAGGAGGGCCTCGAAGCCGAGCCGCGTGTTTTTCTCGACCCCAATACCTTTTCACTAGACGGAACGGTATCCCTCACCTCGATAAGGGCTTCGAACGACGACCGATACCTGGCTTATGGCATTAGTAAAGCTGGCAGCGACTGGAACGAGATCAAAGTCATGGACATCGAAACTGGTGAACACCTCAACGATCACCTGGAGTGGATTAAGTTTTCGGGTATTTCGTGGAAAGGCAATGGTTTCTACTATAGCCGCTACGATGCCCCTGAACCCGACGTGGTTTTGTCGGGGAAAAACGAATTTCATAAAGTGTATTATCATACCCTGGGATCATTACAAAGCCAGGATGAGCTGATCTATCAGAGCTTCCAGTTCCCGTTGCGCAACTATCGCGCCTCGGCAACCGAAGATGAACGCTTTCTGCTGCTCTACGAATCCGAAACCACTAGCGGTAACGCGCTGTATGTGAAAGATTTGGCAATAAGGAACTCCCCTTTCGTTCAATTGGTCGAAGGGTTCGATAAGGATTATAGTGTGTTGGATAATATTGTCGACCAACTGCTGGTTCTCACCAATTTTAATGCTCCCCGCAAGCAATTAGTGCTTATGAATCCGGCCAATCCCACCCCTGAAGCATGGCAAGTAATCATCCCCGAAAAAAACGAAGTGCTGCAAAGCGCCCGGCTGCTTGGTGGGCACATTGCCGTGCAATATATGAAGGACGCCACCAGCCGCGCCTATCTGCACAACCTGCAGGGCGAATTTGTTCAGGAAGTAAACCTGCCCGGAATCGGAACCCTAGCGGGATTCTCAGGTAAGAAAGAAGACAACATTGCCTTCTATGCTTTCACCTCGTTTGTTTACCCCTCAGCAGTTTTCAAATACGACATTTCCAAAAATGGTTCGGAAATTTATCGCACCTCCGACATTGATTTTGACCCCAATGCCTACGAAACCAAACAAATTTTCTATACCAGCAAGGATGGCACACAGGTACCTATGTTCATCACCCACAAAAAAGGGATCAAGATGAATGGTAAAAACCCCACCTTACTCTATGGTTATGGTGGGTTCAATGCTTCGATGACCCCATCATTCAGTGTTAGCCGGCTTATTTTGCTTGAAAACGGAGGTGTTTATGCCCTGGCCAATCTTCGTGGTGGTGGTGAGTATGGCGAAGCCTGGCACAAGGCAGGCACCAAGCTTCTCAAACAGAATGTATTCGACGATTTTATCGCTGCCGCCGAGTACCTGATCGAACAAAAATATACTTCACCCTCAAAACTAGCTATACAGGGTGGTTCGAATGGTGGCCTCCTCGTAGGAGCGGTTGTCAACCAGCGCCCCGATCTTTTCAAGGTAGCTCTGCCGGCTGTGGGCGTGATGGACATGCTGCGGTTCCATAAATTTACTATCGGCTGGGCCTGGGTGGGCGATTATGGGTCGAGCGAAAAAGAAGAAGAATTCCATTACCTTATGGGCTATTCGCCCTATCATAACCTGAAAGATGGTGTTGAATATCCGGCTACTCTGATAACTACCGCCGATCATGACGACCGCGTAGTACCGGCACACTCATTCAAGTATGCTGCCCGGTTGCAGGAAGCCCACAAAGGCAAGAATCCTGTGCTTATCCGCATCGAAACGAGTGCTGGACACGGTGCCGGAAAGCCCACCGCCAAAATCATTGAAGAACAAACCGACCTCTGGACATTTGTATTCAAGAACCTTGGCGTGAAACCAATTTACTAGTTCCGGACCGATTTCAATATCTTCTTACGCTGATTTAAAGCGTCCGTCATTATTTACCTGATTCCTTATAATCAAACAACATGGAGTGAAAAAAGCTATGATTCAAGAAATCCAGGTTAAAAAAGCATCGGGCGAACAACAGACATTCTCGGAGGATAAACTGCGAAACTCACTTCGGCGGGCGGGTGCTTCGGATGAGTTGATACAATCGGTAATACAACAGATGCAAAGTCAGCTTTACGATGGCATTTCCACCCATGAAATCTATAAGAAAGCTTTCCGCCTCCTGCATAAAAGTGTGCGGAGCTTGGCAGCCCGCTATAGCCTTAAAAAGGCAATCATGGAACTGGGCCCTACTGGTTTTCCTTTCGAGAAGCTCGTCGGTGAAATACTCAAGCGCCAGGGTTACGAGGTTCAAACAGGTGTGACCATGCAGGGGAAATGCATTCATCATGAAGTTGATGTGCTGGCCGAAAAACCTCATGAAGTGATCATGGTGGAATGTAAATATCATAATACTGCAGGCCATGTAAGTGGTGTACAGATTCCTTTGTATGTCAACTCACGCTTTCAAGATATTGAATCAGTGTGGAAGTTACATCCCGGAAATGAAAATAAAATCTTTCATAGCTGGATTGTGACCAACACGCGGTTCAGTTACGATGCTGAAACTTTTGGTAAATGTGCAGGGCTACAACTGCTGGGTTGGGACTACCCTAAAAAGGGGAACCTCAAATATTTAATCGAGCGGGCCGGTCTTTTCCCAATTACTGCCCTTACCGGTTTATCCAGAAAGCAAAAAGAAATATTGATTGATCAGGACATCATTTTATGCAGTCAGTTGCTGAAAAAACCAGGTGTTATATCTGGTTTTGAATTTAACCACCGAAAATATGAGGAGGTCATGGCCGAACTGAACGATTTATGCCTGAGCAGCGAATTGTCATAATTCTTGAACCCTAATAACAATCATAAATGCAGCAGTCAAATGATTTAAACAACCACTGGCGTAGGGTAGCTGCGACAGTGTACAAAAAACCATCCGATGCTAAAATACTTGGCTCGGTTG
>JAUXXY010000250.1 GCA_030684735.1 Bacteroidales bacterium
CCACGTTCATAAACCCTTATGGCATAGTCATCTTCGCGTTTTACCAGGAAAGCACTTGCAGCTTCGGTGATCAGATTACGGTCGGCAGGCAGATTGCGGATGACATCTTCGTATTCTTTTTTCCCTTTGACAAGATCGCCGCTGCTGATATATAGAAACCCAAGGTCCACCTGGTAGCGCTTGCTGTTGGGATCGGCTTTGGCCTGCTGCTTAACTACCCGTTCAGCTTTTTTATAGTCTTTAAGCTCGATGAGACAGTTAAAGAAATAGTGATAATTCACCTGCGAGGGATTACTTCCATAAAGTTTTTCGAAAAGCAGGAGGGCCTTTTCGAAGTCACGGTTGCGAAAATATTCAATAGCCAGCTGCTGGTTGTCCGTTGTGGGTTGACCACAAATTATCGTAGTCAACAGTAAAAACATGGAAATCAATCCGATGCGATAGATTTTTTGAGTCATGGCAAATCAGCTAATCAATTCGAAACCGGTATAAGGTTGCAATACTGCCGGAATTAGTATTCCTTTTTCGGTTTGATTGTTTTCGAGCATTGCAGCCACTATGCGGGGTAACGCCAGGGCGCTGCCGTTAAGTGTGTGCAGCAACCTAATCTTACCTGTTGTATCTTTATAACGCAACTTCATGCGGTTTGATTGAAAGGTTTCAAAATTTGATACCGAACTCACTTCGAGCCAACGCTGCTGTGCTGCCGAATAAACCTCCATGTCGTAGGTCATAGCCGACGCAAAACTCATGTCGCCACCACAAAGCCTCAAAATGCGGAATGGCAGTTCAAGCTTTTGGAGCAGGTCAACTACATGCTCACGCATCTCCTCGAGGGCTGCCCAGGATTTTTCGGGATGTTGTATCTGAACAATCTCAACCTTGTCGAACTGGTGCAAGCGGTTCAAGCCACGAACATCTTTGCCGTACGAACCAGCCTCGCGCCGGAAACAGCTTGAATAAGCAATGTTTTTGATTGGCAGATCGCTTTCTTTTAAAATCACATCACGGTAGAAATTCGTTACCGGCACCTCAGCCGTTGGGATCAGGTAAAGATTATCTTCATTAATATAATACATCTGCCCGTCTTTATCGGGCAACTGCCCCGTACCGTAACCCGATGCCTCATTCACAAGCAGCGGAGGTTGATATTCGAGGTAGCCGGCCTTAATGCCTTCGTCGAGAAAAAAATTGATGAGCGCCCGCTGCAGGCGTGCACCCTGCCCACGATAGACAGGAAAGCCCGAACCGGTGATCTTGTTGCCTAGCTCAAAATCAATAATGTTGTAGCGTTGACACAATTCCCAGTGGGGAACCGCATTCTCGGCTAATACAGGAATAACACCTTCGCTTTGAACAATTTCATTGTCTTCAGCTGTTTTCCCCGGTTTTACCGAGGGATGGGGGAAATTTGGAAGTTGAATGAGTAACTGATTTTGCTGGGTCTCGGCTTGCCGCATCGCATCGTCCAGGGTCTTGGTAAGTACCTTTAATTCAGCGGTCCTCTCTTTCAGCACATTGACGTCCAGTGTTTTTCCGGCCTGAAGCAATGCCCCGATTTCTTTCGAGATGTTCTTGGATTCTGCCAGGCATTGGTCGAGCTTGTTCTTGGTGTCCCTGCGTATTTTGTCGAGTTCAAGAATGTGCTGTAGTATTATACCGGCCTCGAAATTCTTGATACCAAGCCGTTCCTTCACGAATTCAGGGTTCTCCCTGATGAGATTCAGTTCGAGCATAGGTCAATATTATTAATAGAGTACAAAAGTAGATAAAAAAATCCCGGCTCTACTTGTGAACCGGGACCATGTCAATAAGAATAATTTATGTATGTGGCTGATTTATTGCACTTCTTCCTGGAGTGGGAAAACCGAAACATAGGATTTGTTGTTTCGCCGTTTTTTGAATTCTACTTTTCCATCTGAGAGTGCAAATAAACTGTGATCCTTACCCATACCTACGTTGATTCCGGGGGCATGAACCGTTCCACGTTGGCGAACGATGATGTTGCCGGCTTTGGCAAACTGCCCGCCATAGATTTTAACGCCTAAACGTTTGCTGTGCGATTCGCGTCCGTTACTCGAACTGCCGGCACCTTTCTTGTGAGCCATATATCTTTGGTATTAGATCCTTTTAATCAGGAGGTTAGACAATTATTATGCACCAACAATGTTTTCAATTTCTATCTTCGACAGGTATTGCCTGTGTCCGTTCGATTTCTGATAGCCTTTTCTTCTTTTTTTCTTGAACACGGTGACTTTGTCGCCTTTCATGTGTTCGAGGATTTTTGCAGTAACCGAAGCACCTTCCACAACGGGGGTTCCAACGGTAATACGACCTTCCTCATCAAGCAACAGCACCTGGTTGAATTCAACACTTGCGCCTTCTTCGCCACACAGACGGTGAACAAATAGCTTTTTGCCTTTTTCAACCTTAAATTGCTGTCCTGCTATATCAACAATTGCGATCATTTTTATCTTGGATTTTAATGCTTTGAAAGTGGGGTGCAAAATTAGTCAAAAAAATATTAATCACAAGACACGCCTGTTATTTTTTATTTTCCTGATGAAAAAACCTACCAAAGGCATTGTGTCCGCATGTTTTGAACTCACCAGGATGATGCCCGAAAGGATCATGATAACCCATAACGCATAGCTCCAGCCCAATTTTTCACCATCGAGAAGGCCCCACAACAAAGCAACTATAGGGATAAGGTAGGTGATTGATGAAGCAAAGAGAGGCGTTGTCATCTTGAGCAATTTATTGAAGAGCATCAAGGCAAGGGCAGTGCCACAAATCGAAAGTATAGCTAAGTAGGCCAACCCACTCCATACCTTGGGGTCATTGGCCAGTTGGGTGGTGAAGTCGGTGAAAGCCAGCAGGTAAATGAGAACCGGCGGGCCGATGATAAAAAAAGACAGCGAAACGATCCCAACAGGTTCAATGTTCTTAAGCCATACTTTGATAATATTCGTGTTGGCAGCATAAAACAAAGTGGCCACCACAATGAGCAAGGCATATGAAAACTGAAAACTATAATTACCATTACTGCTCACCATTACCAGGCCAACAGCACCTGCCAGGCCCATTAAAACCCCCAGTACATTAAACCAGCGAGGTTGGATTTTGAAAGCAAGCAACCCGACAATCACAGTAAAAAGGGGGGTAAGCGAATTTAATATCCCGGCCACGGAACTGTCAATGACAGTTTGTGCCTTGGCAAACAAGAAAGCTGGGACGCCATTGCCAAGGAATCCTGCCAGTGCCAGATTACCTGCATCTTTGGCTGTAATTTTTGGAAGCCGCCTGATGGCAAAGGGCAATAGGAAGAGAAAACTGATGACGATACGCAAAGCACCTACTTCGTCGCTCGAAAAAACTACCAATGCCCGCTTCATTAAGATGAATGAGCTACCCCATGTAATCGCAAGTATACTGATAATGAGCCAGGTGGCAGAATTACTATCGGGAGTTTTTCGGGAAGTCATGAATTTTTATTGGGCGCAAAGGTAATCTTTTCATGCCTCCGGACGGGAGCTGAACCACGATAAAACAGGTACAGAGCTCTAATGTTCATTCCTGAAAAATGCTATGGGGAAGATCTTTTTACTAATTTCGTATCAGCAAAACACTTGCACCCATGAGAGCTAATCCCATTTACGTTGGAGGGGAATTTCGCACAACCGCTGAGGTTATTGAAGTGCGCAATCCTTATAACAGCCATCTACTGGCCATGGTTTGTCTTGCAGGGCCATCCGATTTGGAAGATGCCATCATCAAAGCCCAACAAGCTTTTATAACGCTTAGGGCCATGCCCTCCTATAAGCGATACAACATCCTGATGCAAATCTTTCAACAGCTCGAAAACCAGAAAAATCTCCTTGCTACCATCCTTGCAGGCGAAGCCGCCAAACCCATTAAACTTGCGATTGCGGAGATTGAACGGGCTGCCGAAACATTTAAAATAGCTGCCGAAGAGAGCAAGCGCTTACCCAAAGAATATATCAGCCTCGACTGGACCCAAGCAGGTGATGGCAAGGAAGGATTTGTGAAGTATTTCCCGATAGGCCTGGTGGCAGGCATCTCGCCTTTTAACTTCCCGATGAATCTGGCGGTTCATAAAATTGCCCCTGCCATTGCTGCAGGATGCCCCATTGTGCTCAAACCTTCCTGTTCAACGCCGCTTTCAACCCTTGAACTGGCAAAGATTATTGATCAGACCGACCTTCCCAAAGGTGCTGTTTCTATCTTGCCCATGGATAGAAAAACAGGCAATCAACTGGTTACGGATGTACGGTTTAAATTGCTTTCTTTCACCGGATCGCCCGCAGTAGGCTGGAAAATGAAACAACAAGCCGGCAAGAAAAAAGTGATATTGGAGTTGGGAGGCAATGCCGGTGTCATCGTTTCCGATTCATGTGATATGGATTGGGCTGTGCGGCGCTGTGTTTCCGGTGGATTCTCGTATGCCGGCCAGGTGTGCATTCATGCCCAGCGCATTTATGTGCACGAAGGGATTTTTAATAATTTTACCGATGCTTTTTCCGACATGACAGAGCATTTAAAAAAAGGAGATCCCCTGGATACTGAGACTGACATTACCACTATGATTGACGAAACCAATGCCAGACGTGTCGAAAAATGGGTAAACGAAGCCGTAGCTGGTGGAGCACAAGTCCTGACCGGTGGAAAACGCAATGGTGCTTTTTTTGAACCCACAGTGCTTACAAGTACAACACCAGATATGAAGGTATGCGCCTTCGAAGTGTTTGGCCCGGTAGTGGCGATTGAACCTTTTTCGGATTTCAAACAGGCTGTTTCCCAGGTAAATGCAGGCAATTACGGCTTACAAGCCGGGATATTTACCAACCGCATTGACGAAATGAACCATGCCTTTGAACACCTCGAGGTGGGTGGTGTCATCATCAACGATGTGCCCACTTTCAGGGTTGATCATATGCCGTATGGGGGTGTAAAGGACTCCGGCCTGGGCCGCGAAGGGGTGAAATATGCCATTTATGATATGATGGAGGCCAGAATCATGGTAAGAAATTTTTGTTGAAATTTTTTTTGTGAGTTAATTTTTATATTTGCAGCGAACTTTACGTATATTTGCATATTGCAAAAAAAAATGAGAATTCAATTTTTGAACAATCCTTAATTACTAACCTAATCACTTTTATCATGAAAGAAAAGAGTACGCTTTACAAAATGCTGCTGGCCTTATTGCTCGGCTTGTTCCTTAGGCCGGGTGCAAGCCTGACCACGAATGCATAAAATAGTACACCTCCGAAAAATATTTTATGATTATAAAAAGTCTTTTGTAAATTTTTAGAATTACCTTAGCTCCTTGAAAAAATATCGTTAGTCATCTGTAGAAAAATTCCCGACCTTGTATTCGCTTATCCTAATAAATCAATATAACTTCATTTTACAAATTCTGTCAACCTATCATTATTAATTAACAAAAATCTTAAAATTATGAAAAGAGCATTACTTTTTCTAATGGCCACGTGTTCCATATTGTGGACGTATGGGCAAACTAATGGATTTTATGCCGAGTCAGCACTTGAAAAAGGCGCAGAAACCGTTAAGAAAGCACAACCTGCTGCACAACAACTGAGTGCGGAAGAGATGGCAAGTATATTAATTCCCAACGTACAAAATGCCAACGAACCTAAGGGCAGTAGAACCATCTACTTAAGCCAGGACTTTGAAGCACCTTTTACTGGCACCCCTGCAGCTCCTGCGGGCTGGACTCAGTGCAGTTTTGTTTTTATAGGAACCGGAACGCCTTCGGCAAATGGTGTTGACGGGGAAAAAGATTGGCAACAAAATACCTGGACAGGTACTGCATGGCAATTACCAGGGTATGCTACTGGTATTAAACCTACCGGGGCTGTGTCAGGTACTGGTGTCTTATATATGGAGGACTCCTATTTTGGCTCAACCGCCTCCTGGTTAGGAAGGCGCAGGATGGAATCGTCTGTGGTAAATCTTGCCACATCCACCTCTCCATACGTTCGTTTCTTTTATTTCTATGCAGCCGCCTCATCTGGTTTAAATATTAGGGTAATGGCTTCGAACGATGGAGGAACTACATGGAATTCAATCATGATAGT
>JAUXXY010000258.1 GCA_030684735.1 Bacteroidales bacterium
AACATAAATATCATCAGGGCTGTTCAGATAGTTATAGTCAGAAGAACGCAGGAAGCCATAGCCATCCTGCATAATTTCAATTACTCCTTCGCTCTGTATTATTCCCTCGAAATCGTTGAATGCATCTTCTTTCTCGCGGCGGCGTTCCTGAAAGCGATTACGATTGTTATCGTTCTGCTGCCGGTCGCGGGCTTGCTGGCGTTCATCTTCGGAAAGCACTCCGGTCTCGGGTGCATCTTGTTCAGCATTTTCGGTAACAACAGGAGTGTCAGCTATTAAATCCTCTGCAATGGCAAGAGGTGTCTCAATCGCAGGCACAACAACGGCTGTCTGCCGGTCAGGCAGGGCTTCTTCAACAGGAGCAATATAATCACCATTGGTCTCTTCAAGGCGTTTGATGTCTTCGAGCACCGATTGTTTTTCCTGGTCCGATCTTTTCTTTCCTTTGTAGGGATGCTGCCTGCGACGATGATCGCCCTTCTGCCTTTCGGGAGCTGCCGGTCTGATAAAAACAAGTTTGGAATGATCGGATAGTTCAGCTTCAACCGTTTCGACCGTGCGACTTGGCTCGGCAGGTTTTTGAGGTGGCGGTGGGGGTATTGGGCTTTGGGGAGCTTCATCTTTAGAAGCTGCAGAATCATAAGGAATACGACTGCGCCGTCGGCCTTGCTTGCGTACCATGGGCTTTTCTTTGGCAAGCATCTCGGGGCTTGGGTTCAGGGCTTGATGGTCGAGTATCTTATAAACCAAGTCTTGTTTGGTAAATTTTTCGTAGCGGGGAATACCCAGCTTTTTGGCAATTTCTCTCAGCTCGGTAACGAGCATGCCGTTTAATTGAACAATGTCATACATAAAATCAACAATTTAAATAAAATTAGTGTTTTTCGGTGATAGGATGGATATCTGATGATTTATACCTGTGTATACATACTTTGTGCTGGCGCGATAATCTCAGAAAATTATTTATAAAAGGCTAGTTATAGCAAGGACTTGAAGTCAGTATATGAAACCTTCAAGAAAAAGTGGTAACGATGGTTCAAGATAAATATTTGAAAAAAAATCGGGGGCTGTGGTAATAAAACTCTTGGATGAGACTGCAAAGATAATAAAATTATCAAAACTACAAAAACAAAAAAAATCACACAGACCAAAATAATTCCTGATCATAACCTTCGTGGGCCCTAATTCAAGCGAGGAAGCATGCAAGGGGTGAGTATTTTTCTACATTTGCAGTTCGACGTGACGACTCAAACGCTTATCTAACATATAACTAACCATGAAAAGTACTGCTTTCCGTCATCTGCATGAAAACCTGGGAGCTAAAATGGTTCCTTTTGCCGGTTTCTACATGCCCGTTCAGTTCGAAGGCATCAACATTGAACATGAGACAATTCGCAAAGGTGTTGGCGTTTTCGATGTTTCACACATGGGCGAAATATGGGTGAAAGGCCCTGCTGCGCTGGATTTCCTACAATATGTCACATCAAACGATGTTTCACAACTCTATGACGGCAAGGTTCAATATTCCTGTCTCCCAAATGGTGAAGGCGGGATTATTGATGATCTTCTTGTGTACCGCATCAATGCCGAAACCTATTTGTTGGTAGTCAATGCCTCGAATATCGAAAAAGACTGGAACTGGCTTGTGAGTCAGAATAAATATGATACCGATCTTAACAATGCCTCAGATGAGATTTCCCAGCTTGCTATCCAGGGCCCGCTGGCACTGAAGGCCATGCAAAAACTCACATCAGAGCCTGTTGTCAATATGGAATATTACACGTTCAAGAAACTGGAGCTTGCTGGTGTTAAGGATGTTATATTCTCTGTTACCGGCTACACAGGCTCGGGTGGTTGCGAAATATATTTTTCAAACAATGATGCCGAAGCCATTTGGAACGCAGTTTTTGAAGCCGGTAAGGAGTTTGGCATCAAACCCATCGGCCTGGCTGCCCGCGACACGCTGCGCCTTGAAATGGGTTTTTGTCTATACGGTAATGATATAAACGATAACACATCCCCGCTGGAGGCAGGGCTGGGTTGGATCACAAAGTTTACTGATTACAAGAATTTTATTGATAAGGATTTTTTGCTGAAGCAAAAACAGGAAGGGCTGAAACGCAAACTCGTTGGTTTTGAAATGGTTGAAAAGGGCATACCGCGCCAGCATTACCCAATTTCCGGCCTTGAAGGCGATATTATTGGTGAAGTAACCTCGGGCACCATGTCGCCATCGCTGAAAGTTGGGATTGGCTTGGGATATGTTGCCACATCGTTTGCGGCAGTTAATACTGAAATCAATGTTGTGGTGAGAGACAAATTCCTGAGAGCCAAGGTGGTAAAATTACCTTTCTACAAAACCGGATAATACACCGCTATTGAATAACAACTGAGCAGTTGCAGTTGCAGTTGCAGCGGCAGTGAAAGTAAGAGGGAGAAATTAAAAAAACAAAATAATATGGAAAAGCATAAAGAACTATACGAATAATATCTGGAAGTGGATTGTTTTAAAACTGCCCCTGCCACTGCAACTGCCGCTGCTACTGTTTGATAAACCGTATATGTCTTTTTTGCTGTCCATCAAAAATGCTTAGGATATAAACCCCGCTATTCAATTCATTAACACCTACCTCATTTCTACCCCCAACTGCATTATTCAACGCGCCAGATTGGATCAGCCGCCCTCTGAGGTCAGTAATTTGGTAGTGCAAAGCAGTATTCGTGCCTTGTGCGTTAAATGATAAAATTGATGAAACAGGGTTTGGATACACACTTAGTGTAAATGTATCGCCTGGGAGAAAGGGTGTACCGGTGATATTTTGGTACCAGCTTTGAAGTTTATGCACTTTTGTCCAGCCTTTGGCAATTTCAAACCATCTCTCAGCATACTCAACCGAAATATTATTGTTGGCATCGTACTCAAATTCAAATCTTTCACCATACGAAATTACCCAGCTATTGGTAACCCATTCTTCATTAACATCTAGCTTTATGTTGTAGAAGCTGTCATATTCCCATCGTTCCCGGAAACTGTTGACCCAGACAATCACAATATATTCCTGGTACTCATATTTGAGTGGCAGGCCGATGCTATTGTAAAACCCATATCCTCTTTCGTAATTTCGCCAAACCCCCAGAACATATTCCTGACCAAGATAATAGGTCCACTTCATCTCCGTAAAATTATACCATGTTATATCTTTAAACCAAAATTCCGGCACCCAAGCCGTACCTCCCCAACTGAAACTTTTAATTTGCGACCATGCATTATTAACATAAGTAAACTCCATGCGGTATTCGTTTATCCAATTGCCAGCATCCCAACCTTGTTCAATCACCGCTGATTGTTGTCCGCTGGCATTGTATTCGTATAATTCACGGTAAATGTACTCCCATCCTGTGCCGTCATAATACGAATAAGTGATTTTCAGTATTTTGCCTTGTCCGTCATATTCGTATTCCATAAGGGTTCCCCAACTAAATACCCAGCCGGTGCCTTGCTCGAAGAAATAACTACCCGAAAAAGTAATATTGCCATAACTATCAAACTGCGTGACAGCCTTGTAGTAATTCTCCCACACTTGGCCTACTGGATCAAAATGCTGGTATACGAGACTGGTGTCCCTGCCAAAAGCATCCTGGAAATACAATTCACGCTCGCTGTTCTCAAACAAAACGCCATTGTAAAGCTTTGTTATTTTCTCGCTCAATAGGGTGCTACCCCTGTATTGATAGTGGATTGATGTCATTGTGTCATATCCTGTGCCACTCCATAAGTGAAGCATCTGGTGCGATACCCTGAATTGGGTTTGTTTAGCAAGGTTGTCTTCTGTATGCCTTCTTGGTTTACGGAAAATTTCTGAGGCTTTTTCGGCCTTTTTCTGTACCCTAAGTGGGTTTTCCTGTGCCCAGCCATTGATTGAGAGGGCAAATAACAAGAGTAATGTAATTGTTTTCATACCTAATTTGTTTTTAATGAATAATTTTGAAGTGAAAGTCCCAAATAATGTTGTCTTTAAAAGATAATAAATTATACCGCCATTCAAAGCTATCGCTTGACAATTAGCTTACCTGTCTTCACAGCGTTATCGCCATTGACCAACAGGGTGTAAAAATAAATTCCTTCTCTTAAGTCATGAACCGGCAGCGATACCCGCTCCAATGCTTGGCTGAGTTGTTTTTCCATTACCTGGCCCCCCAGCAAATTGCGCACGACAAGCTTTGCATCGCTGACTTGTGGCGGCAAGGAGATATCGAAAGAAACCGAAGTTGAGGCAGGGTTTGGAAATGGGCTGCTGATGGCATTGGTGAGTGTGGCCAACAGTTCGTTGATACGCACAAAACCAATGATATAATGTACAACCACACTTACTGTGTCGCTGGTATTCTGGGAATTGAAAAAAGTGTATCTTATTCTGGAGGTTCCCTGATTGTTTTCTGGCAAATAATCACCATAGAAGTCATTACGAGCGGAAGTCTGCCCGGGTGCGAGGGTTAATTGATCAGGAGAAGTAAATACGCCGGTGCCATAACAATGGCCGGCAAAGCAAAAAGTGTTTAGAGATCCGGTAACGAGCTGTATTTCGGTCTTTCTAACCCTTACATTTTTAGTGTTTATACTGATATTTGTGATGGAAGCATAAAATTGTACCAGGTCGGTGCCAGGCACAGCTATCACTTCTACCACCGATCCGTTGGGAAGTGGACCGTTGGCATCGGATAAAGTGAAACTCTGGGCAAATGTTTGCGATAAGTACAGAAAGGAAATTATTGGGAGTATATAAGTGTTTCGCATGGTTCAGCGGTTTTATGAAAGAAAGCAGAACAAATATCGTGCAAAATTAGCAGTAAATGCTTGAGACTACTCCGAAAAATCTTTTTCTTGCCACCAAGACACGAAGACCCAAAGTTGCACTAAAGCTTATTAGCTTAATTAGTGTCTGTCCGTAATGTCTGTATTATTCGTCATTGCGAGGCGATGCGCTGAGCTTGTCGAAGGGAGGAACGACGAAGCAATCTGTTGATATTCTGTGAAATAGATTGCTTCGTGCCTCGCAATGACGCTCCGATTAATTTTTTTGCTACATTGCAGACAGACACTAATTATAGCACTTTGTGATCCTTAGAGTCCCGCACATGCGAGATGGCTTAGTGGCTATGCTTTTATCTTTGCTTTTCGGAGTAGACTCAAAGTTTGATGCCGGCACCTGTATTTCTAATAGCTATTTGTTGTTGCAAAACCAATCATGGGATGACCCGAAATCACCCCATGAGTGAAAAATTGAGGGCCTCATCATTGCTGCTTCAGATCTTTATCCGTGATGGTGAATGTTGCTATTTCATACCTATTTTTAAAGCC